>JBILYJ010000064.1:0-16293 GCA_044377795.1 Reyranella sp.
CGAAATGCAGGTCCACGGCCTCGGCGAGGAGCCGGGCGATGGTGGTCTTGCCGCAGCCCGGCGGTCCCCAGAGGATCAGGGAGCCGAGCTTGCGGGCCTCGAGCATGCGGCCGAGCGGCCCCTCGGGCCCGAGCAGGTGGTCCTGGCCCAGGATCTCGCCCAGCGCCTTGGGACGCAGCCGTTCGGCCAGCGGCGTCGGGGCGAGCGAGGCGAAGAGTTCAGCCGGCACGGCCCGACGCTTTCAGGGCTTCAGCGGAACTGGACGGGAAACACCACGCCGTCACGACCGACGCTGATGCTGTTGATGCCGCTGGCGACGCGCTTCTTGAGCTCGGCGACGTTCTTCACCTCCTGGCCATTGACCCCCAGGATCATGTCGCCGGGACGCACGAAGCGGCCGGCATAGGCGCCGGGCTTCACATCGACGATGATGATGCCGGGTCGCCATTCGGCCAGGCCCATCTCCTCGGCGACCGCCGGCGACAGGTTGACGACCGAGGCGCCGGACAGGGGTTGCCGGCCTTCGAGCACCGACAAGTCGCGCGGCGGATCCTCGGGCGGCGCCGCGAGCTTCAGGTCAACGACCACTTCCTTGCCGCCGCGCATGACCTTGACCGGCACGACGGTACCGGGATTGAGCGTCGACAGCCTGAACCGCAGTGCCGCTTCGTCGTCGATCGTCTGTTCGCGAATGCCGACGATCACGTCGTTGCGCTTCAGGCCGGCGGCTGCGCCCGGACCGCCGACGAAAACGTCCTTCACCACCAGGCCCGCCGGCCGCGACAGGCCGAAGCCCGCGGCGAGGTCGGGAGTCACGCGCTGCATGCTGACGCCCAGCCATGGCCGTACGATGCGGCCGCCTGTCGTGCCGGTCGAGATCATGCGCTCGACGATGTTGGAGGGCGTGGCGAAACCGATGCCCACCGAGCCGCCGCTCTGCGAGTAGATCGCCGTGTTGATGCCGATCAGCCGCCCGTCGAGCGCGACCAGCGCGCCGCCCGAATTGCCCGGATTGATGGCCGCGTCGGTCTGCAGGAAGAAGTTCGAATCGTTGATGCCGCCGGCGCTGCGCGCCACCGCCGACACGATGCCGCTGGTCACGGTCTGGTTCAGGCCGAACGGATTGCCGATCGCCAGCACCATGTCGCCCACTTCGATCGAATCGGAATCGCGCAGCTCGAGGAACGGGAACTTCTCGTCGGAGCCCTCGATGCGCAGCAGCGCCAGGTCGAAGCGTTCGTCCTGCGTGATGAGCTTTGCCTCGTACTCGCGGCGGTCGGCCAGCACGACCCGGATCTCGTCGGCGCCCTTCACGACATGGGCGTTGGTGACGATCAGCCCGTCCGCGCCGACCAGCACGCCGGAACCCAGCGAATTCTGCACCCGCTCGCCGCCCTGCTGGGGCATGCCGGGAAACGGGAACGGGAGACGGCGCTGCACGCGGGCAGTGGTGGTCGTGTAGATGTTGACCACGGCCGGGGAGACGCGCTTGACCAGCGGCGCGAAGGAATAGGCGAGCTCGCTGCGCGAATTCGGAAGCCCCTGCGCCATGGCGGCCGGAGCCACCCAAGTCGCCGCACCGCATCCCACGAGAACCGCCGCCAGAACCAGCCGCCGCATCATACAGACATCTCCTTGGTCGGCCCGGATTTGCGGACTCTCATGCGGCAAATCAAGGGCGGATATCCGTTGGCATATCGATTGCAAGGCCCGGGCACAACACGCCAGCCATTGGCGCGAGAGGAAACCGGAGCGCTTCATGAAACTGACCCGCCGTACCGTCCTGGCCGCATCGGCCGCCACCCTGGGCTCCTCGCTGGCCGCGCCCGCCGTCAAGGCGAGCCCCGGCTGGCCGTCCAAGCAGCCGATCAAGCTGATCGCCACCTTCCCGCCCGGCGGCACCGCCGACACGATTTCCCGCATCCTGGCGCCCAAGCTTTCGGCCGCACTCGGCACCCAGGTGGTGGTCGAGAACCGGCCCGGCGCCGGCGGCACGATCGGCTCGGACCTGGCCGCCAAGGCCGCGCCGGACGGCTATACGCTCGTGATCTCGCATGCCTCGCCGCTCGGCATCGCGCCCGGCATCTACCCCAAGCTGCCGTACAACGTGATCACCGACTTCACCCATGTGACCCTGATCGGCCATACACCCAACGTCCTGATCGTGCCGGGCGATTCGCCCTACAAGACGCTGGCCGACTACATCGCCGCCGCCAAGGCCAAGCCCGACGAGATCGCCTTCGGCAGCTCGGGCATCGGTTCCAACACCCACCTGATGGGCGAACTGCTGGGCAGCCTGGCGGGCGTCAAGCTGAAGCACGTCCCCTATCGCGGCTCCGCGCCGTCGCTGCAGGACATGCTGGCCGGCGCCATCCCCTCGATGTTCGACCCGATCACGACCAACGTGCCGCACATCAACTCCGGCAAGGTCCGCCTGCTGGCGGTCAGCTCGGCCAAGCGCCTCGACATGTATCCGAACGCCCCGACCTTTGCCGAGCAGGGTTTCCCCAAGCTCACGACCTCGACCTGGGTCGGAGTCTCGGGTCCCAAGGGAATGTCGCCCGACGTCGTGGCCCGGCTCTACGACGAGCTGCAGAAGGCCTACAAGGCGCCCGAGGTGGTGGAGCGCTTCAAGGAAGTGGTTCTGCTGCCCGGCGACAAGCCGATGACGCCGGCCGAGTACACGGCCTTCGTCGGCGAGTTCGCCGCCCTGTGGGCGGGCGTCAGCAAGTCGGCGGGGATCGAACTCGAACTGGGGTGATCAGTTCGCCAGCAAACCTCGGGTTCGCGCGAAAAGTCGCGTGAGCCCGAGCAGGGCATCGATGTTCGGCGTGGGCACGCCGGTACGCCGGCCGAGTTCGTGCACGACCGTCACGATGGCGTCGAGTTCGATTGGCCTGCCCCGCTCGGCATCGACCAGCATGGACGTCTTGAAGGCGCCGAGTTCGCGCGTCACGGCGTGGCGCGCTTCGGGATCCTGGTCGATGACGCATCCGATCCGGGCGCCGATGGCCGAGGCTTCCAGCATCACGGCGGAACAGAAGCCGCGCACCAGCGGATCGTCGAGCACGCGATCGCCGGTGGCGCCCGTGATCGCCGACACCGGGTTCATCGTCATGTTACCCCAGAGCTTGTACCAGATGTCGTGACGGATCGCGGGCGACGAGGTGACGTCGAAGCCGGCTGTCGCCAGCAACGCATGCACGCGCCCAAGGCGTGGCGAGGCGGAGCCGTCCGGCTCCCCGATGATCAGCCCCATGCCACTGCGATGCTGGACGAAGCCGGGCTCGGCGGTGGCTGCGCTGAGATGCACGACACAGCCGATCACGTGGGTCAGCGGGATCGCCCTCGAGAGGGCGCCGCCGGGATCGACGCTCTCCAGCGGTTGTTCGCCCAAGACGTTGAGCCCTTGCGAGAACCACCAGGGCACGCCGTTCATGGCGGGCAGCACGATCGTATCCGGCTTGAGCAGAGGGCCGATCTGGGCCGCGATCGTCGCCAGGGCCGGCGCCTTGACGGCAATGACCACGAGATCCTGCGGGCCGAGCTCCCGCGCGACCGACGACGCGCGAGCCTTGCCCGTGACGAGCTTGTCGCCCTGCCTGAGCCGCCAGCCGTTCGCGTTCAACGCCTCGAGCGTCTCGCCGCGCGCCAGAGCGCTCACGTCGGCCGCCGTATGAGCGGCGAGCCGTGCCCCGATCAAGCCGCCGATTGCGCCGGCGCCAACGATGCAGACCTTCATCTGGAACTAGCCACAGCGCGAGTAGCCGCAGTTCAGACACACGTCGCAGCCCTCCTGGTGGGTGAGGGCTGCGGCGCCACACTGGGGACACTGTCCCATCGAGGTGGCTGACGCGCCGCCAGCCGCGGGTTCCGGAGAGCCGTCCCGGCCGTTCGTGGCGAGGCGCATGCGCTCCTCGATCGCGTCGATCAAGCGGGATGATTCGGTGGGCGCCAGGAAGCCGATCTCGACCAGGTGGCGCTCGATCACACCGCCGATCGCGGCCAGCAGCGACGGCACGTAGCGGCCGCCCATCCACTGTCCGCCGCGCGGATCGAACACGGCCTTGAGCTCCTCGACGACGAACGAGACGTCGCCGCCGCGGCGGAACACCGCCGAGATCATGCGCGTGAGCGCCACCGTCCAGGCGTAATGCTCCATGTTCTTGGAGTTGATGAAGATCTCGAAGGGGCGACGGCGCCCGTCCTGCACCACGTCGTTGACGGTGATGTAGATGGCATGGTCGCTGCCCGGCCATTTGATCTTGTAGGTCCGGCCCGGAAGTTCCTCCGGCCGGTCGAGCGGCGGGGCGAGGTAGACGACGTCGCTGTCGCGCGGCGCCACCGCCGCGACCGGCTTCTCGGCTTCCGCCGGCTTCACCTCCAGCACCGCACCGGTCACGTCGTTGGGACGGTAGGTCGTGCAGCCCTTGCAGTTCTGCGCGTAGGCCTCCTCGTAGACGCCCTTGAAGGCGTCGAAGGAAATGTCCCGTGGCAGGTTGATCGTCTTGGAGATGGAGCTGTCGACATAGTCCTGCGCCGCGGCCTGCATCGCCAGATGATCGGCGGGAGTCAGGGTCTGGGCATCGACGAAGACGTCCGGCGGCGGCGCTTCGTTGCCTCTCAGCTCGCGCCAGACGCGGAAGGCGTAATCGTCGACGCTCTCCTCTCGCTTGGAGCCGTCCGGCTGCAGGACATGGCGCACGTAGCTGAAGGCGAAGACCGGCTCGATGCCGGAGGAGACGTTGTCCGCCAGCAGCGAGATCGTGCCGGTGGGCGCGATCGAGTTCAGCAGGGCGTTGCGGATGCCGTAGCGGCCGATCGCCGTCCGGGCCTCCTCGGGCAAGGCCTTGATCGTCTCACCCGCCAGATACTTGCCGCGCTCGTAGAGCGGGAAACTGCCCTTCTCGGCGGCAATGTCGGCCGACGCCATGTAGGAGAGACGCTGCACGGCGCCCAGCCACTCGCGCGTCAGCCGCACCGCCTCGGGCGAGCCGTAGCGCACGCCGCAGAAGATCAGCGCGTCGGCTAGGCCGGTCACGCCAAGCCCGATGCGCCGCTTGGCCTTGGCCTCCTTCTCCTGCTGCGGCAGCGGAAAGCGCGAGACGTCGATCACATTGTCGAGCATGCGCACCGCAAGCGGCACCAGCCGCTCCAGCGCCTCGGCGTCGAGAGCGGCCTCGGGCGTGAAGGGCGCCTTCACCAGCGCCGCGAGATTGATCGAACCCAACAGGCAGGCGCCGTACGGAGGAAGTGGCTGCTCGCCACAGGGGTTCGTAGCCTGGATGGTCTCGCAGTAGCGCAGGTTGTTCCGCCGGTTCACGCGGTCGATGAAGATGACGCCGGGCTCGGCCACGTCGTAGGTGGCGCGCATGATGCGCTCCCACAGCGCCTTGGCCTTCACCGTCCTGAAGGTCCTGCCGCCGAACACCAGCGGCCAGTCGGCATCCTCCCCGACCGCCTTCATGAAGGCGTCGGTGACGAGCACCGAGACGTTGAACATGCGCAGCCGCTTCGGGTCGCGCTTGGCGTCGATGAAGGCCTCGATGTCGGGATGGTCGCAGCGCAGGGTCGCCATCATGGCACCGCGCCGCGAGCCCGCGCTCATGATGGTGCGGCACATCGAGTCCCACACATCCATGAACGAGAGCGGTCCCGATGCGTCGGCGCCGACGCCCACCACGGGCGCGCCCTGCGGGCGAAGGCTCGAGAAATCGTGCCCGATTCCGCCGCCCTGCTGCATGGTGAGGGCCGCCTCGCGCAGGTTCTCGAAGATGCCCGACATGTCGT
The DNA here is from genome assembly GCA_044377795.1 of Reyranella sp. GTDB lineage: Bacteria > Pseudomonadota > Alphaproteobacteria > Reyranellales > Reyranellaceae > Reyranella. The sequence goes on from JBILYJ010000064.1 coordinate 5,791, forward strand.
CGGCGATCGTCCCCATCACGAAACAGTTGAAGAGCGTGACCGTCCGCCCAGTGCCGGCGCCGGCCATCACCCGCCCGGCCGGCAGGAACTTGAATCCCGACAGCGCCTCGTGGAAACGGCCGGCCCAGAGATCAGGATCGCGCTCCGGCGCCGCCAGCGCCCGGGCGACACGCCACCAGGTCGCATCGAGGTCGGCGTCGGGAGTCGCCGTCGCGCTGCCGCCGGGTGCACTCTTGAAGCGATACTTCATGTCCCAGATCCGCTGGGAGACGGGAGCCCATTCCATCGTGAAAAACTAGGCCCAAGACCCGTCGATATCAACAGATCGTTCTATTTTTGTTCGCGCTTGCGGGCTGCGGCAACAAGCCGGTTCGTCGCCCCCTCGATACTCTCGCGCAGGGTGGCCATGAACACGTCGCGACCGAGGCCCGGCGGGATCGCCGGCAGGATCTCCACGTCGATCACGCCCGGCCACTTGATGAACTTGCGGCGCCCCCAGAACAGGCCGGAATTCAGCGCCACCGGGACGACGGGCACGCCGAGCTGCCGGTAGAGCGCCGCCGTTCCCACCTGATAGGGCTTCTCGTCACCGACGGCGACGCGCGTGCCCTCGGGGAAGATCAGGATCGACCGGCCCTCGGCCAGGGTCGCCTTGGCCTGTTTCACCAGTCCGCGCAGCGCCTTGGCGCCATCGCCGCGCTCGACGGCGATGTTGCCCGCCCGCGCCATCGCCCAGCCGACGATCGGGATCAGGACCAGTTCGCGCTTCATCACTGTGGCGGCGCCGGGAAACAGGCGCGAGAAAGCCAGCGTCTCCCACGAGGACTGGTGCTTGCAGGCGAAGATGACCGGGCCCGTCGGCATGTTCTCCAGCCCGCCGACGCGATGCGTCAGCCGGCAGGTGATCCGCAGCCACCACAGGCAGAAGTCGATCCACACCAGCGACCAGGCGACCACGAAGCGCCGCGGCATCAGCAGGATCGGCGAACCGGCGATGGCGAGGGTCGTGGTGCCGACATACCAGCCGACATTGAAGAAGAGCGAGCGCAGCCGGAGGCCAATCATCTCAAAAGTATTCGCGAGCGACGTGTTGCTTGTATGCCAACTTGTAGTGGCCTAGTGTCGCCGCGCAAAGGACATCTGGTGGGGCATACCCCGCTCATCATGCAGCTAACCTGTTCCAATTGCGGCGCGCGATACGCCGTCGACCCCATGGCGATCGGCCCGACAGGTCGCACTGTGCAGTGCGTGCGCTGCAGCCATCGCTGGTTCCAGAAACCCGATGCGCCAACGGTCACCGCCCCCCCGTCGGAAGCAACGCCCCCGCCGGCTGCCACCGCGCCCGACATCGTCATCCGGCCCTCGACTCCCGGCGCCGGCCTGCCGGCCCTGACCACGCCCCCTCCGCCGAAGAAGAGAAACTGGGGTACCTGGATCGCCTATGCGATCGTCCTGGTCGTGCTGCTGGGGGGCGCGGGCTATGCCTATCGCGACCAGATCAAGGCGCGGCTGCCGGCCTCCTGGCGGGCCCTGCTGCATCTCGACGCCGCGCGGGCGACGCCCAACGCTCCTCAGGTGGCCCAAGCGCATGTCGGGATCGACATGGCGACCACCAAGATCGATCTGATCGACGGGCGCTATGTCGTGCTGGGCGAGTTGATCAACACCGGCACCGCGCCCGGCTCGACCCGCCGCCTCAAGCTGGTCTTCCGGGCCGGCGAGCAGGTCCTGGCCGAGCGCGCGATGCCGCTGGTCGAGGGGCCGATCGCGCCCGGCGCGCGCCGGAGCTTCAGCCTGCCGCTTGACGAGCCCCCCTCGGGTGCGACCAACATCGTGCCGACCGTCGACTAGCGCCCCACTGACGAGAGTTCACGTTGCCCGACCGCACCACGTCCGACCGCCCGGTCGTTTCGATCCGTTTCTCCGCCGCCGAGATCGCCTCGCGCGTCGAGGAGATGGCGACCGACCTTTCGGCCAAGCTCGCGTCCGACACGCTGGTGGTCTCCGTCCTGAAGGGCAGCTTCGTCTTCGCCGCCGACCTGATCCGCGCGCTGAGCCGAGCCGGCGCCGACTGGTCGATGGATTTCCTCACCCTGTCCAGCTACGGCAGCGGCACCGAGACGAGCGGCAACGTCCGCATCGTGCGCGACATCGTCGACGACGTACGGGGCCGCGACGTGCTGCTAGTCGACGACATCCTGGAATCGGGCCTGACGCTCAGCTTCGCCAAGAAGCTCCTGGAAGAGCGCGGCGCGCGGCGCGTCTCGATCTGCACCCTGCTCGACAAACCCGCCAAACGGCGCACCGATCTCAAGGCCGACTTCGTAGGGTTCGAGGCGGGCGACGAATTCCTGGTGGGTTACGGCCTCGACTGGGCCCACCGCTTCCGCGGCCTGCCTTACATCGGCGTGGTCGAGAAGACGGCCGGGTAGCCGGTCCGGTGTCGAAGACTAAAACAAAAAGCCCGTCATCCTGAGCGAAGCGCCGAAGGCGCGTAGTCGAAGAATCTTTTTTCCCTTCGACACACCGTGCGCCGGAAAAGAGGTCCTTCGACTGCGCCGCCCTTCGGGCGTCTCCGCTCCGGACGACGCACTCTCTTCTTAATAAGTCTTCAGCAGCCGGTCGATGTATTCGAGCTCTTCCTTCGGACGCAGCTGATCGCCGGCACGGCGGCGCAGCTCGTCGAGGATTTCGCGGCTGCGCTGGCGCTCCAGTTCGAGCGGCACCTTGTCGGAGCCGGAGTCGATCGCGTCGCCATAGTTGCCGTCGGAGCGGCCCAGCGGGTCACGGTCCTCGCTGCGGCGCTCGCGCTCCTCGATCTCGGCGATGTCCTGATTGTTGCCCGGACCGCGCTGCTGGCGCATCTGCTCGGCCATGTCGCCCATGCCCTGCTGAAGATTGTCCAAGGCCCGGCGCTGGGCGCGAGACGCCTCGCGCGGATCGCCGCGACGGAGCGCCTCCTCGGCCTCGCGCATCGAGCGCTCGGCCCGGCCCAGCGATTCCGGCATCTGCAGGCCATTCTCGTCGAGCTTCTTCATGAAGTCGCCCAGCCGGCCGCGCAGGCCTTCCTGCTGTCCGCGCTGCTGATCGCCCCACTGGCCCTGCCCCTGGCCGGGTTGGCCCTGGCCCTGCTGGCCCTGCCGGCCCTGCTGGCCTTGCTGACCCTGTTGTCCTTGCTGGCCCTGCTGGCCGCGCTGACCTTGCTGTCCCTGCTGACCGCGCTGGCCCTGCTGCTGGCGGCCCTCGCGCTCGGACTCACCCAGCAGCTGGTTCTGCCGGCGCGACAGCTGGTCGAGCTGGTTCATCATCTCACGGCCCTGCTGGTTGCCCTGGCCCTGCTGGCCGCGCTGTCCCTGCTGCTGACGCTGCTGCTGGCCATTGGGGTTCGCCATCATCGGGGTGGCGTTCTCCATCATCTTGCGCAGCTCCTCGAGCATGCGCTTGGCCTCTTCGCGCTGGCCGTTCTTCGCCATCTCGCGAATCTTGTCGAGCATCTTCTGCAGGTCGTCGCCCGTGATAGTGTTGTTCGGATCCATCTTCTCCGCCTGCTCTTCCATGCGGCGGCGCTCGTCGGGATCCTTCATCTTCTCGGCCAGCTCGCGCTGCCAGCGCGCCATGGCGTCGTAGAGCTGCTGGATCAGCTTCTCGATCTCCTCGTCACCGGCCTGGCGCTGCATGGCGTCCTGCAGTTCCTGGCGGGCCTGCTCGACGGCGCGCTCGGCGTCGGACGTGGCGCCGCTCTCGAGGCGCATGGCGAGGTCCCAGAGAAGCTTCTGCGTGTCGTCGATCGTCTCCTTGTTGTCGTTCTGCGCGAGCCGCACCGAGCCGATGCGCAGGCCGAGCTGGACGACCGGATCCTCGCGATAGCTCGACGGATTGCCGTGGATCATGCGCATGCCGTCGGCGACATCGATGCGGTAGCCCTTGGGATCGCGGGTCAGCGCCTTGCGCAGCACGATCAGGGCCCGCGCCGTCGGATCGTTGAACACCCGCTCGGGCAGCAGGAAGGTCTCGACCGAGCTGCGACCCTTCTGGCCGAGCGCGTCGGTGGCGAACAGCATCACGGTGACCTTGAGGCCGGCCCACGGATGGCTGGTCAGGTCGCGCACGAAGGTATCGGAAATCTTCTTGGCGTTGCCCGCGACCGGCAGGTCGATGCGCAGCACTTCCGGCTCCTCGTCGCTGCTCAGCGCATCGTCGCCCAGCACGCTGCCGTGCAGGCGCATCTGGAGCTGGACGCCGCTGATGCCGAAATCGTCGCCGGCGAGGTACTCGACCTTGGTCGACCACTTGTCGACACCGATCGGGCGGGTGAAATCGATGGTCGGGGCGAGGTCGGGAATGACGTGGAGCTTCCAGCGCGCCTGCTCGTCGCCGCGCGCCTGCAGCGTGATCTGCTTGCCCTCGGTAATGACCTCCTCGACCTGGTACTTCCCCTTGCTGACGGTCGAGAATTCGGTGGCCTTGCCGTCGATCAGGAGCTGGGGCGGCTTGCGGCCGCGCACGTCGTCGACGAAGCCGGCGATCTTGCTGCCGACAGGAACGCGCAGCACCTTCTCGGGATCGGCCATGTCCAGATAGACCGGCGGCTTGCCGGTATAGGCCGGCGGCGCGATCCACAGGTTGGCCACGACCGGCGGCGGCGGCGGGAAGGCCGGCGTCACGGCGGCCGCCATGCGGTCACTGCGCCAGCCGCCCGCCACGGCGATGGCGACGACCAGAGCCAGGAGCGGCACGAAGCGCAGGGCCCACTTATCGAGGCTGGCGAGGCCCGGATGGGCCGGCCGGTTGCTCAGGCTGGCCAGACGCTCGGCCTCGCGGCGACGATGGGCCTCCCACAGGGCCACGGCCATCGGATCGGCATTGCCGGCGGCCAGATGGTCCTGCACGGCCACGAGCGGGCGGTGCGGAATGTCGCTGTCACGCTCGAGCCGGCGGATCGACGCTTCTCGCGTGGGCCACGCGAAATCACGCAGGCGCCACCAGGCGAGACCGGCGAAGGCGATCGCGATGGCGGCCAGGATGCCGGTATGCACCCAGGGATCCAGGCCGGCGAAAAGGTCGAGATGGGCGGCGGCAACGAACAGCGCCACGAACGAAAGCAGCGGCACGAAGCGCGGCCACAGGCCTTCCCACGCCAGAGCCGCCCGCGCCAAACCGATCTTGCGTGCGAGCCCTGGGGCCGCGAGCGTCGGGGTGGTCTGGCTGGCGTCCATCGACGTCCTTTCGTTCAGGCCTTTTTCGGCTCCATCCAGGGCGGGAACCGCTCGGCGGAGATCATCTCTTCGACGGTGGGCCTCGGTCGCGTAACCGCAAACCTCGTGCCATCCACCATCACTTCGGGCGCCAGCGGACGGCTGTTGTAGCTGGAAGCCATCACCGCCCCATATGCGCCCGCCGACCGTACCATCACGAGGTCGCCCGCCGCCAGCGGCGGCAGATCACGATTCTGCGCAAGGAAGTCGCCGGATTCACAGATGGGACCGACAATGTCGCAACGGATCGTGGCGGCATCGGGGCGTGGCTGGCGCACCGGCAGGATATCGTGCCAGGCCTCGTAGAGCGTGGGCCGGATGAGGTCGTTCATCGCCGCATCCACGATGACGAAAGTCTTGGCGGAGCCGGGCTTCACGAGGATGACCTCGCCCACCAGCACACCCGCCTCGCCGACCAGCCGGCGCCCCGGCTCGAAAGCCAGTTCGCAGCCCAGCCCCTCGGTCTCGCGCGCCACGACGGCCATGAACTCGGCGATCGAGGGCGGCTTCTCGTCGGCATAAACGATCCCCAGCCCGCCGCCGATGTCGAACCGGTCGATCGTATGGCCGTCCTGGCGGAGCTGCGCGATCAGCTCGCGCACCCGCACGATGGCGTCGCGGTAGGGCGTGAGCGACGTGAGCTGCGAGCCGATATGCATCGCCACGCCCACGACGTTGAGGTTCGGCAGCCGGCCCGCCAGCGCGAAAGCGTCGCGCGCCAGGTCGATGTCGATGCCGAACTTGTTCTCCTTGCGGCCTGTCGTGATCTTGGCGTGCGTCCTGGCGTCGACGTCGGGATTCACGCGGATGGTGATGTCGGCCTTGAGGCCGAGTTGGCCCGCGACGGCGTTCAGCGTCTCCAGTTCGGCCGAACTCTCGACGTTGATCTGGCCGACGCCGGCTTCCAGCGCCGCCATCAGCTCCGACGGCTTCTTGCCGACGCCGGAATAGATGATGCGCTTCGCCGGAATGCCGGCCGCCAACGCCCGCTTCATCTCGCCCACCGACACGATGTCGGCACCGGCGCCCATCTCGCCGAACAGGCGGATGACGGCCAGGTTGCTGTTGGCCTTCATCGCGTAGGCGACGCTGGCGTTCATGCCCTTGATGGAGTCGGCGAACTCCTTCCAGCCGGCGCGTAGCGCCGACGCGGAGTAGCAATAGAACGGCGTGCCGACCTGGGCCGCGATGGTGGCGAGCGCCACGCCCTCGGCGTGCATCTCGCCATCCTTGTAAGCGAAGAAGCTCATACTCAGCGCCTCCCGGCCTTGCCCAGGAAGCGACGCCGCGCTTCGGCCACCGCGCGCTCGACATTGGCGGGCGCGGTACCGCCCAGGCTCTTGCGGGCGTTGACCGAGGCCTCGACGGTCAGCACGCGATAGACGCTGCGGTCGATCTTGGGCTCGATCGCCTGCATCTCCTCGAGCGACAGCTTGTCGAGGTCTATCCCCTTGTCCGCAGCGATGCCGACCAGGCGGCCGGTGACGTGATGAGCCTGACGGAACGGCAGGCCGACCTTGCGCACCAGCCAGTCGGCGAGATCGGTCGCCACGGAATAGTCGGCCGAGGCCACGGCCCGCATGCGCTCCGGATTGGCCTTGAGGTCGCGGATCATGCCGGTCATCGCAGCGATCCCCAGTTCCATCGAATCGGCGGCGTCGAACAGCGGTTCCTTGTCCTCCTGCATGTCCTTGCCGTAGGTCAGCGGCAAGCCCTTCAGGATGGTGCAGAGCGCCACGAAGGCGCCGACGATGCGGCCGACCTTGGCGCGCGTCAGTTCGGCGGCGTCGGGATTGCGCTTCTGCGGCATGATCGAGCTGCCGGTCGTGAAGGCATCCGACAGGGCGATGAAGCGAAACGGCGCGGAGCACCAGATCACGATCTCCTCGGAGAGTCGCGACAGGTGCACGGCCGTCGTCGAGGCGGCGGAGATGAATTCGATCACGTAGTCGCGGTCGGACACGGCATCGAGCGAATTGGCCATCGGCCGGTCGAAGCCCAGGGCCTTCGCGGTCTTGCGCGGATCGATCGGATGCGGCGAGCCCGCCAGCGCCGCGGCGCCCAGCGGCGATTCGTTGAGACGCGCGCGGCAGTCGGCAAAGCGGCTGCGGTCCCGGCCGAACATCTCGACATAGGCCATCAGGTGGTGGCCGAAGGTGATGGGCTGGGCCGTCTGCAGGTGGGTGAAGCCCGGCATGATGGTGGCCGAATATTCGTCGGCACGATCGATCAATGCGGCCTGCAGGTCGCGCAGCATCGCCTCGACCTTGTCGATCGTGTCGCGCACCCAGAGGCGCACATCGAGCGCAATCTGATCGTTGCGCGAGCGCGCGGTGTGCAGGCGCCCGCCGGCCGGACCGATGATGTCGGTCAGCCGCTGCTCGACGTTGAAATGGATGTCCTCGAGCTTGGTCGAGAACTTGAACTTGCCGCTCTCGATCTCGGCCTTGACCTGCGCGAGGCCGCGCTTGATGTCGCGGCCATCCTTGGCCGTCAGGATGCCCTGGGCCACCAACATGTCACAGTGGGCCACGGAGCCCGCGATGTCCTGCGCGTAGAGCCGCCGGTCGAAACCGATGGAGGCGTTGATCTTCTCCATGATTTCAGCGGGGCCGAGCTTGTAGCGGCCGCCCCACATCGTGTTGGAGCGACGATTGGCGGCTCGCGCAGTGGTGTTCTTCCGTGCCATGAATTCAGCCATATATGCTTTTAGGAACGCGGCTTATGGCACATCCTGTCCCCAATTTCCTCCTTGGCCGGCGCTACATTCTTTGCGGCGCCCTGGCGGCCGTCGCGCTCCCCGCCACAGCCACACCGAGCCTGGCGGGCGTCAAGCCGGACATGGCCAAGGGCGCCATGGAACGCTTCAAGCTGGCGAAGACGCCGAAGGCCCTGCCGGACCTCGAGATCCAGAACGCCGACGACAAGCCGCTGAAGCTCAGCGACTTGAAGGGCAAGGTCGTCCTGCTGAACTTCTGGGCGACCTGGTGTGCGCCCTGCGTGAAGGAAATGCCGAGCCTCGACCGGCTGCAGGCGGCGTTCCCGAAGGACAAATTCCTGATCGTGCCGCTGTCGATCGACGGCCCGACAAAGCCCAAGGTCGCGCCCTTCTACAAGGACCAGAAGCTCGCCAATCTCGGCATCTATTTCGACAAGGGCCGCAAGACCATGCAGGGTCTCGACGTCACCCTGCTGCCGACCTCGATTCTGGTCGATGCCCAGGGCCGGGAGCTCGGCCGCATCGAGGGCGACGCCGACTGGGACATGCCCGAATCGATCGCCCTGATGAAGGCGGCGATGGGCAAGGCCAAGGACAAGGGCTGAAGGGACGCCCGGTCGCGCTGCCTTCGTGCATAATGCGGCCGACATGACACCGCCTCCCGCGCCCTCCGACGCCGTTGCCATCGAACTCAATGCGGTGCTGGTCGCCCTGACGGCGAACCAGCCGCTGGTGCTCACCCTGGAAGACGGCACGCTCCTGCCGTCGGGACCCTTCGCCACCGAGCATCCGACGCTTCAGAGCGGCCTGCGCGCCTGGGTCGAGCGGCAGACGAATCATCCGCTGGGCTATGTCGAGCAGCTCTACACCTTCGCCGACCGCAACCGTCCAGGCTCCGACGGACGCCAGCGCGTCGTGTCGATCAGTTATCTCGGCCTCACCCGCGAACGCCTGTCGGCCGGCGCACGCGATCCGGAATGGCGGAGCTGGTACCGCTATTTCCCCTGGGAGGACTGGCGGACCGGCCCCTCGCCGCTGATCGCCGAAACCATCCTGCCGAAACTCGCAACGTGGGCGGAGGCCGGCGGCGACGCGGCAAGCCGGCGGGAGCGGCAGGAGCGGGCCGAGGTGAGCTTCGGCGACGGTGCCGAGAGCTGGAACGAGGACCTGGTGCTGCAGCGCTACGAGCTGCTCTACGAGGCAGGCCTGGTACCCGAGGCGAAACAGCCCGCGGCCGATCCCATACCGGGGATGCCCATGCGCCACGATCATCGCCGCATCCTCGCGACCGGCATCGCGCGGCTGCGAGCCAAGATCAAATACCGACCGGTCTTCTTCGAGCTGATGCCCCCCGAATTCACGCTGCTGCAGCTCCAACGAGCGGTCGAGGCGCTGGCCGGCCGCCCCATGCACAAGCAGAACTTCCGCCGGCTGATCGACGCGCAGGGGCTGGTCGAGCCGACAGGCGCGTCCAGCGCGGAAGCGCGCGGCCGCCCGGCAAAGCTGTTCCGCTTCGGCCGCGAGGTCGTCCTCGAACGCGCCGTGCTGGGCAGCAAGCTTCCCCTCTCCCGCCCCATCTGAAGCTTGACGGTTTTAATGCTCATTATTAGTATAATTAATTAATGCTCTATGTGAGTATATAAGAGGTGTCAGATGTCGCTTTCAGCTTCGCCCGACCTGATGGCCCGCACGGCCCCACTCTATGACCGCGTGAAGAGCGTCATCCCGTCGATCGAATGGCCCGCCTTCGCCGAGGACATCGATGCCATCCTGGCGCTGAAGCGCGAGCGGGATGCCGTCATCCTGGCGCACAACTACCAGACGCCTGAAATCTTCCATTGCGTGGCCGACATCGTCGGCGACAGCCTGGCACTGGCCCGCGAGGCCATGAAGGTCGACGCCGGGGTGATCGTCCTGGCCGGCGTCCATTTCATGGCCGAGACGGCCAAGCTTCTGAATCCGGCCAAGCGCGTGCTGATCCCCGACCTCGATGCCGGCTGCTCGCTCGCCGCCTCGATCACCGCCGCCGACGTCCGGCTGCTGCGCCAGCGCTATCCCGGCGTGCCCATCGTCACCTACGTGAACACCTCGGCCGCCGTGAAGGCCGAGAGCGACGTCTGCTGCACCTCCGGCAATGCCCGCAAGATCGTCGAGAGCCTCGGCGTGCCGAAGGTCATCATGCTGCCCGACGAATATCTCGCGCAGAACATCGCGGCCGAAACCGGCGTCGAGATCGTCACCTGGGCCGGCCATTGCGAGGTGCACGAGCGCTTCACGGCCGAGGACATCCGCCAACTGCGCGCCGGCCATCCCGGCATCGTCGTGCTGGCCCATCCGGAATGCCCGCCCGAGGTGGTAGGAGAATCCGATTTCACCGGCTCGACGGCGGCGATGATCGACTATGTCGATGCCAAGCGGCCGGCACGGGTGGTCCTCGTGACCGAATGCTCGATGAGCGACAACGTCGCCGTCCAGCATCCCGAGGTCGAGTTCATCCGGCCGTGCAACCTCTGCCCCCACATGAAGCAG
>JBILYJ010000486.1:0-4280 GCA_044377795.1 Reyranella sp.
GACGAGGCCGCGCGCCGCCGTCTCGTCAGCGAGATCGGCCTGGTGGTAGCTCGCCCGCGGCAACTCGGCGGCCATCGCGCGCCCGACTTCAGCCGAGCTGCGCGAATGAAGCGCCACGGTGTAGCCGTCGTGCGCCAGACGGCGCGCAATGGCGGCGCCGATCCCGGAGGTCGAGCCGGTGACGAGGGCGACGCGCTCAGACACGGGACTTCAGAGCCTCGAGCGTTTCGTCCGGACGCTCCACCATCATGAAGTGCCCGCAATCGGGAATGGTCACGGCCGTTGCCCCGGCGATGGCGGCGACCAGCGACCTGGCCTTGGTGGCGGGCGTCATGAGATCGCCGTCGCCCAGCACGAACACGGTCGGGCACTTCACAGCGGCCGCCCGCGCCGGCGCGTCCTTGTAGGCATTGCAGGCCGCGAGATCGGTGTGGATCACGTCCGGCCCGTTACCCGCCAGCACGGCCAGCGACTCACGCCGCAGCCACAGGCCGGGCGAGACCATGCCGCCCTTGTGCAGCGCGTTGCCCATGCCCCAGAAGGTCATAAGTTCCTGGACCTTGACCGTGTTGGCCTTGGCCGACTCCAGCATTTCGGGATGCACCGGCATCTCCGAGGCGATGCCGCACAGGCCGAGCGCCCGCACCTTGTCGCCATGGCGTGCCGCACAGTCGAGGGCTACCAGCGCGCCCATCGAATGGCCGACGAGAGCCGCCTCTTTCAGACCCGCCGCCTCGATCAGCCGGGCTGTCCAGTCGGCCATCGCCGGGATACTGTCGAGTGCCGGACCATCGGACCAGCCATGCGCCGGGAAATCCACGGCCAGCACGGCGCGGCCATGATGGGCGAACCAGCGTGTCTGCAGGCGCCACGCCGTGCGATCGAAGCCCGCGCCATGAAGGAAGACGATGGCGGGTTTGCCCGCATCGAATTCGGTGCCGCCTGTCGTCGCGAAGACGGTCCGGCCATCGACGGTGAGCTTCATGGTCAGCCCTTCTGCGAGGCGCGCAGCGCCTGTCCGAGATCGTCGATCAGGTCCTCGGCGTCCTCGAGGCCGACCGAGAGCCGGATCATCCCTTCGCCGATGCCTGCCTCTGCGAGCGCCGCCGCATCGAGCTGGGCGTGCGTCGTCGAGGCAGGGTGGATCACCAGCGACTTGGCATCACCCACGTTGGCCAGATGCGAGAAGAGCTTCAGGCGCTCGATGAAGCGGCGGCCGGCCTCGCGCCCACCCTTGATGTCGAAGCTGAAGATCGAGCCCGTTCCCTTGGGCAGCATCCGCTGCGCCAGCGCATGGTCGGGATGCTCCGGCATGTCGGGCGAAGCGATGCGCTCGACGGCGGGATTGGCCGTCAGGAAGGCCATCACCTTCCGGGCATTCTCCCCGTGACGCGCGACCCTCAACGGCAGCGTCTCGAGCCCCTGGATCAGGTAAAAGGCGTTCTGCGGCGACAGGCAGCAGCCGAAGTCGCGCACGCCCTCGGTGCGGGCACGCATCACGAAGGCGTGCGGGCCGAACTCCTCGGCGAAGTCGATGCCGTGATAGCCCGCATAGGGTTCGGTGAGCGTCGGAAACTTGCCCGAGCCTTCCCAGTCGAAGCGGCCGGAGTCGACGATGACGCCGCCGATCGCCACGCCGTGGCCGCCGATGAACTTGGTCGCCGAATGGAAGACGATATCGGCGCCCAGGGTCAGCGGCTTGCACAGGATCGGCGAGGCGAAGGTATTGTCGATCATCAGCGGGATCTTCGCCTCGTGGGCGATCGCGGCGATGGCCGGGATGTCGAGCACCTCGCCGCCCGGATTGCCGATCGTCTCGCCCAGCACCAGCCGGGTCTCGGGCCGGATGGCCTTGCGGAAACCCTCATGGTCGCGCGGATGGACGAAGGTCGTCTCGATGCCGAAGCGCGGCATCGTCAATGCCAGCATGTTGCGCGTGCCGCCATAGAGCGAGGTCGAGGCAACGATGTGGCTGCCCGCTCCCATGAGCGTCGCGATGGCGATGTGCAGCGCGGCCTGGCCGCTCGAAACGGCGAGCGCGCCCGAGCCCTCCTCCAGCGCCGCCACCCGCTCCTCGAACACCGACACGGTCGGGTTGGAGATGCGGCTGTAGATGTGGCCGCCGACCTCCAGATTGAACAGGCTGGCCGCGTGGTCGACGTCCCGGAAGACGAAGGACGTCGTCTGGTAGATCGGCACGGCGCGCGCGCCGGTCGCCGGATCGGGATGCTGTCCCGCATGCAGCGCCAGCGTATCGGGCTTCAGGAATTTGGCTTCGACCAATCTATCTTCCCCTCTGTCGGAGTCCCGCCGCCATCACTTCTTGAACAGGGAGGCAGCCACCTCGGCGTGGCTGCGCTTGGCCTTGATCTTGGCCTCGACGCGTTGCAGTTCCGCCTTGAGCGCGGTGACGTATTCCTCGAGGTCCTCGACGTTCATGACGTCGAGATTCCTCGGTTGTGTCTTCTTCTGCTTGGGGTCGAGATCGTCGAGTTCGAAGGCCATGGCGCGTCTCCACGGAAGCGGCTAAGGCAGGACTAGCACCGCTCCCCCCGCTTCGAAAGGCCGACCATGAGTGCCCTGCCCGCCACGATGACCTGCATCGAAATCACCAAGTACGGCGGCCCGGAAGTGCTGGTGCCGACGACGCGGCCGGTGCCTCGGCCCAAGGCCGGCGAAATCCTCATCAAGGTCGCGGCCACCGCGGTCAACCGGCCCGACATCGCCCAGCGCATGGGCAACTACGCGCCCCCGCCGGGTGCGTCCGATCTGCCGGGCCTCGAAGCCGCCGGCACCGTCGCCGAACTGGGCGAAGGCGTCACCGGCTGGAGCGTCGGCGACGAGATCTGCGCGCTGACGCCGGGCGGCTCCTATGCCGAATACTGCATCGTGCCGGCGCCCCAGTGCCTCCCGCCGCCCAAGGGGTTCGATCTGCTGCACGCCGCGGCGCTTCCGGAGAACTACTTCACGGTCTGGCACAACCTCTTCGAGCGCGGTCAGCTCAAGGCCGGCGAGACCGTGCTGATCCATGGCGGCGCGAGCGGCATCGGCACGACCGCCATCCAGCTCGCCAAGTCGTTCGGCGCGACTGTGCTCACGACCGTGCGAACGCAGCAGAAGGCCGACGCGGTGCAGGCGCTCGGGGCCGATCACGCCATCCTCTACAAGGACAATGACTGGGCGGCCGAGGTGAAGAAACTGTCCGGCGGCGTCGATGTCGTGCTCGACATGGTGGCCGGCGACTACCTGCCGAAGAACCTGTCTCTGCTGAAGCTGGACGGGCGCTGCGTGGTGATCGCCGTGCAGGGCGGCGCGACGGCGACGATCAGCGCCGGCTTCCTGATGGTCAATCGCCTCACCCTCACCGGCTCGACGCTGCGTCCTCAAAGCATCGAGAGCAAGGGCCGCATGGCGCGCGGCCTGAAGGAGAAGGTCTGGCCCCTGCTCGACGCCGGCAGGATCAAGCCGATCATCTACAAGACGTTCCCGCTGCGGGACGCCGCCGGCGCGCATGCCGAACTGGAGCGCGCCGACCATGTCGGCAAGGTGATGATGACCGTCTAGGTCTCTCTATTGCTCGCTGACGTCGGGCTGGTCGGCTTCGGCCGGATCGACGTCGGCTGCTTCCTCCGCCATCCCCGACTTCGCCGCTTCCTTCTTGCGCGTGGCATCCTCCCGGGCGGCCTTGCGGCGCGCACGGTCCACGGAGTCGTTCAGGTCCTTCAGCGAGCAGAGGCCGAGCGTTACCGGATCGCGCGGACGCACGTTCTGCATGTTCCAATGCGAACGATCCTTGACCGACTGAACCGTGCTCTTGGTCGAGCCCACCAGCTTGGCAACCTGGCTGTCCTGCAGTTCGGGGTGCGTCTTCAGCAACCAGGCGATGGCGTCGGGACGATCCTGGCGCTTGGCGACCGGCGTGTAGCGCGGGCCCTTGGAACGGGCCTGCGGCATCGGCACGTCACGCGGGCTCAGCTTCAACCGCGCGTTGCTGTCGGCCTCGACGCGCTTGATCTCTTCCTTGGTCAGCTGGCCGTTGGTGGTCGGGTCGTATCCCGTCATGCCACCTGCGACTTCGCCGTCGGCAATCGCCTGGATCTCGAGCGGATGCAGGCCGGTGAAAGCCGAGATCTGATCGAACGTCAGGGTCGTGTTCTCGACCAGCCAGACGGCGGTCGCCTTGGGCATCAACACTTGCGACATGAATTCACTCTCCTGCGCCCGGATATAGAGGCCGGCCCCGGCGTCGCCAACCTGAAAAGCACGTAACTGAAAATGGA
>JBILYJ010000065.1:0-16253 GCA_044377795.1 Reyranella sp.
AAAAAACCGGGTCCTGGCAAATAAACGAAACAAACAAAATAAACGAAACAGTCGAAGCGAGAGTCGCGCCCCTGAAGCCGGTATCCTGGTACCGCGGACGGGTCGATGTTGCCCGCCGGTGCCTGCAAAAACCTGTTCCAACTACCTGTTAGATCTCGATCCGACTGCCTAACTCGACGACGCGATTGGTCGGCAGCCCGAAGAAGTCGCCGGCGCTGGCCGAGAAACGCGACAAGGCGAGGAAGAGCTTCTCCTGCCACCGCGGCAGCAGCGGTTTGCTGGCGTCCACATAGGTGTTGCGGCCGATGAAGTAAGACGTGCGCATCGGGTCGAACGGTATGCCCTTGTCCTCGAGCAGGGCGAGAGCGCTCGGCACGTCCGGCTGCTCCATGAAACCGTAGTGCAGGACGACCCGGTGGACGCCCTTTCCGAGATGCGTCACCTGGCTTCGGCCTTCGGACAAAACGTAGGGGACGTCGCCGACCTCGATGCTCAGCAGCACGACGTGCTCGTGCAGAACCTCGTTGTGCTTCAGATTGTGCATCAGCGAGCGCGGTGCGTTGGTGGACGTGGCGGTCAGATAGACGGCAGTGCCCTGCGGCCGGTGTACGCGGGCCGGATTGATGCTCTCCAGCAGCGTTTCCAGGGGCAGGGCGTCCTCGTGCTCGCGTCTGGCGACGGCCGCGCGGCCGGTCAGCCATGTCCACATGCAGAGGAAGATCACGGCGGCAATCGCCAGCGGCACCCAGCCGCCGTCGAGGAACTTCAGCATGTTGGACGAGAGCAGGGCCAGGTCGAGCGTCATGAAGGTGCCGAAGACGAGGATGCTGAGCGGCCAGCCCCAGTTCCAGCATCGCACGGCCAGAACGAACACCAGGGTGCTGGTGACCAGCATCGTGCCGGTCACGGCGATGCCGTAGGCCGAAGCGAGGTTGGTCGACGACTTGAAGGCCATGATCAGGATGACCACGCCCAGCATCTGCAGCCAGTTGACCACCGGCAGGTAGACCTGCCCGAACTCGCTGGCCGAGGTGTGCCGGATGTGGACGCGCGGGCTGAGTCCGAGCAGGGACGCCTGCTTGGCCATCGAGAAGGCACCCGAGATCGTCGCCTGCGAGGCGATCACCGTGGCTGCGGTGGCGAGGACGACCAGCGGATAGAGCGCCCAGTCGGGGGCCAGGTTGAAGAACGGATTGGCGAGCGCGCTCGGGTCGCTCAGGATCAGGGCGCCCTGCCCATAGTAGTTGAGCAGCAGCGCCGGCAACACGAGGCCGAGCCAGGCGAGCCGGATGGGCTTGGCACCGAAATGGCCCATGTCGGCGTACAGCGCCTCGGCGCCGGTGATGGCGAGCGTGATCGCGCCCAGTGCGACGAAGGCCACGATCTTCTCGCGCATGGCGAAGCCCACGGCATGGTGCGGCGAGAGTGCCACCAGCACTTCCGGGCGCTGTACGATCTGGTGCGCGCCGAGTGCGGCCAGCACGATGAACCAGAGGAGCGTTATCGGCCCGAACCATTTGCCGATGCCGCTGGTGCCGAAATGCTGGACCGAGAACAGCGCGACGATGACACCGATTGCAATAGGGATGACCATCGGCTGGAAGGCCGGGGTGGCGACCGTCAGTCCCTCGACGGCGCTCAGCACCGAGATGGCGGGCGTGAGCAGGCAGTCGCCGTAGAACAGGGCGGCGCCGGCAATACCCAGCATGAGATAGAAGCGGCGGCGCCAGGGCGACGAGATGTTCGCCTGGCTGGAGACCAGCGCCATCAGCGCCAGCACGCCGCCTTCGCCCTTGTTGTCGGCGCGCATGACAACGGCCACGTATTTCAGCGTGACGACGACGATCAATGCCCAGGTGATGAGCGACAACATGCCCAGCACGTTGTCGTGCGTGGGCTGGATGCCGGTGTACTCGCTGAAGCACTCCTTGACCGTGTAGAGCGGGCTGGTGCCGATGTCGCCGAAGACGACTCCCAGAGCTGCCAGGGTCAGCGCCGCCCGGCGCCGCCGGCCGGCGGGTTCGATCACAGTGCCGCTGGCGGCCATCGTTCGGTCAACTCTCCCCTTGGACGATTGATCCTAGCGGCGAATTCCGGGACGCTGCAGTCCAGAAATCGTAACAAAGGAGGAATCGATGGCCGACAGCGAGAACTACAGAAAGGGCAGCCAGATGCGCGCTGACCTGATGGGTGAGAAGTTTGCCGCCGACATGAACAAGTCGGTCTACGACGACCCTATGATGCAGAAATTCGGCGACTACGCCCGTGAGGCGGTCTTCGGCATGCTGTGGTCGCGTCCCGGCCTCGACCTCAAGACCAAGACGCTGATCTGCGTCATTTCCGACACCGCCCAGGCACGCTGGCCGGAACTCGCCATCCATCTTCGCATGGCCCGTCGCCAGGGCTGGACGGAGGATGAATTGTCCGAGGCACTGATGCATCTTTGCGGCTATATCGGCCTGCCGTCGGTGCGCGAGGCCATGCTCACCGCCAAGGAAGTGTTCGAGGAACTGCGCAAGGAAGGTTGATCGGAGGAACCTCACCCTGAGGAGCGGCCGAAGGCTGCGTCTCGAAGGGTAGGCACCCGCGCTGTGGCCCGTCCTTCGAGACGGCTGCGGCGCGGCCTCCTCAGGACGAGGGATATGATGATGCTGATGACGGTGAGCGATCTGCCGCTCGAGAGGATCGCGCGCGGCAAGGTGCGCGATGTCTATGCGGTGGATGCGGAACGGCTGCTGCTGGTCGCGACCGACCGGGTGAGCGCCTACGACGTGGTGATGGCCGAGCCCATCCCGCAGAAGGGCGCCGTGCTGACCCAGGTCAGCGCCTGGTGGTTCCGCCAGCTGGGCGACATCGTCGACCATCACATGATCTCGGCCGACGCCGAGGAGATCGTCGCCGCGGTGCCCGCCCTGAAGGGCCACCGCGCCGAGATCGCCGGCCGCGCCATGCTTTGCCGGCGCGGCACGGTGTTCCCGATCGAATGTGTGGTTCGCGGCTACATCACCGGATCGGCCTGGCGCGAATATGCCAAGGCCGGGACCCTGGCCGGCGAGACGCTGCCGAAGGGCCTGAAGGAGAGCGGCCGCCTCGATCCGCCGATCTTCAGCCCGGCGACCAAGGCCGAGAGTGGCCACGACGAGAACATCACCATTGCCCAGATGCGGAACGCGCTGGGCGCCGAGGTCACTGCCGAGCTCGAAAGGCTGACCCGGCTCGTCTACACGCGCGGCCGCGACGTCGCCCTGAAGCAGGGCATCATCATCGCCGACACCAAGTTCGAGTTCGGCCGCACGGCCGATGGCAGGATCCTGCTGATCGACGAGGTGATGACGCCGGATTCGTCGCGCTTCTGGCCGCTCGACGGTTACGAGGAGGGGCGGCCGCAGCCCAGCTTCGACAAGCAGCCGCTGCGCGACTGGCTCGACGTCGAGCGCCATGCCGGCCGCTGGAACGGCGAGACTCCGGCGCCCCGGCTGCCCGCGGAGGTCGTCGAAGCGACCAGCAAGCGGTACCTGGAGGCCTATCGGCGCCTGACCGGCGCCGAACTCACGGTGTCGTAAGGAGGCCTTCTCCTCCCCCGACTTGCGGGAGAGGAGAAGGGAACGGTTGATCCAGCCTTACTGTGCGCTACGCGCAACGCGCGCGCTGCGCAGGACGAGCCGCTCGCGCACCCACAGGAGGAGCGCGGCGAACGGCAGCCAGCCGATCCAGCGCACGCCTTCCATCAGGTACTCGCCCTGGGTGGTGGCCATCAGATAGTCGGCCTGGACCTTCCAGACGGTCCCGGCGACTTCGAAGGCCAGCATCCAGATCAGCATGGCCGGCAGGAGCATGGTCAGCGGCTTCATCTGGTCGCTGAGGCGCTCGTTGTACCAGGGCGCCAGCGCGATCGAGAAAGCCAGCACGGCCAGGATCAGCTTGGCGGCCGGATGGGCCTCGAACCACGACAGCAGCATCGGCTCGCGGACGATCATGCCGTAGGCGGTCCAGCACAGCACCGCGCCACCCACCAGGATGACCGACGGATAGCGGTCGACCAGCTTGATAACGAGCTGGCTGCCCCAGACGATGATCGGAACGCTGATGGCGAGGCCGATCAGGATCAGCAGGATCGAGCCGTGCGAGGCACCGCCGATGGCCAGCACGTTGTCGATGCCCATCACCGCGTCGGCGATGACGATCGTGCGCACCGCCGCGGCGAAGCTCGCTGCCGGGGCTTTGACGAGGTGGCTCTCCTCGGCATTCTCCTGGGGCGTCAGCAGCTTGCGCGCGATCCAGACCAGCGCGAGGCCGCCGACCAGCATGAAGCCCGGCACCGCCAGGATGTAGACGACGAGGATGGCCATCAGGGCGCGGATGGCGATGGCGCCGAAGGTGCCCCAGAAGATGACCTTCTTCTGGCTTTCCTTGGGAAGATTGCGGGCGACCAGGCCGATGATGAGGGCGTTGTCGCCCGCCAGCACGAGGTCGATCAGGATGATAGCCAGCAGCGCGGAAAAGAATGCGCCCGAAAACAGTTCGAGTTCCATGAAAGTCTCCAACAACAAGTGAATGTATGCCTACGCCGCGCGCTTCCGGTGGAAGGGCGGTCGCAGGATGTTCAATCAGTCGTCAGAGCTTTATCGGCACCTTCTCGACGGCGCCGGAGTCGGCGGAATCGAGCGGCCGGAAGAAGGCGCCGGCCACGATACGCAGGACCATGATACCCGCGGCGATCACGGCGCCGGCCAGCAGCAGCTCGAGCAGATGCCAGTGGCGCATCGCCAGAACGGAGAATTCGCCGCCTAAGTCGAAGAAGGCGAATTCCAATCCGGCCTCGCCCAACCAGGTCGGGTCGACCGCATCACCGAACGCGGACAGGATCATGCAGATCACGATCGACGCAACGAACAGCTCGCCGCTCGGAGACACGGTCCGGACGGCGTTGGCGGCGCGGTGCGATCGATGGATCAGACGCATGGTACGATCAATTTCCGGCGGTACGGCTTCCGGATCAAGCGCAAAGCGACATGAAGGTCCCGAAATGTCGCATGCGGTTCAAATCTCCAGGCGTCGCAGTCGGAGTGCATTTCCGATGACGCTGACCGAACTCAAGGCCATGGCGGCGGCGGCGAAGACGGGGCTGAGGGTAATTCCGAGCAGCGGATAGAGCACGCCCGCCGCGATCGGCACCCCGGCCGCGTTGTAGACGAAGGCGAAGAACAGGTTCTGCCGGATGTTGGCCATCGTTGCCCGCGAGAGGTGGCGGGCGCGGACGATGCCCAGCAGGTCGCCCTTCACCAGCGTGATGCCGGCGCTCTCGATGGCGATGTCGGTGCCGGTGCCCATGGCGATGCCGACATCGGCGGCGGCCAGGGCGGGCGCGTCGTTGATGCCGTCTCCCGCCATGGCGACCACGCGGCCCTCCGCCTTGAGGCGCTGAACGATCCGCGCCTTGTCTTCCGGCAGGACCTCGGCCTCGACGGCGTCGATGCCCAGCCGGGCCGCGACCGACGCGGCGGTGCGCCGGTTGTCGCCGGTCAGCATGACGATGTGCAGGCCCGCCTCACGAAGACGCTTCAGCGCCTCCGGCGTCGTTTCCTTCACGGGGTCGCTCACCGAGAGCAGCCCTTCCGCCCGGCCGTCGACCGCCAGCAGCACGACCGTGGCGCCGTCCTGGCGCAGCGTATCGGCCTTGGCGTCGGCCGCGGCGATGTCGATCCCGGCCTCGCGCAGGAAGGCGGCATTGCCGAGCAAAAGGCGACGGCCTTCGACCGTGCCCGAGACGCCCTTGCCGGCGGGCGAAGCGAAGCCTTCCACATTGGCCATCGCTGCGCCCCGCGACTTCGCGCCGGCCAGAATCGCCGCGGCAATCGGATGCTCGCTCCCGCGCTCTAGGCTGGCGGCCAACCGCAGGATCTCGTCCTCGGACAGACGGCCGAGGGGCTCCACGGCCGACAGGGCCGGCTTGCCGAGCGTGAGCGTGCCGGTCTTGTCGACGACGAGCGTGTCGACCTTCTCCAGGCGCTCGAGTGCCTCGGCATTGCGGATCAGGATGCCGGCGGCAGCGCCGCGGCCGACGCCCACCATGATCGACATCGGCGTGGCGAGCCCAAGCGCGCAGGGGCAGGCGATGATCAGTACCGAGACCGCCGCCACCAGCGCATAGGAGAAGGCGGGCGCGGGGCCCCAGATCGACCAGGCGGCGAAGGCGATCACCGAGACGGCGATCACGGTCGGCACGAACCAGCCCGCGACGATGTCGGCGAGCCGCTGGATCGGCGCGCGGCTGCGCTGCGCCTCTGCGACCATCTTGACGATCCGCGACAGCATCGTGTCGCTGCCGACCAGCTCGGCCTTCATGACGAAGGTGCCGCTGGTGTTCACCGTACCGCCGATGACCCTGGCTCCTGCTGCCTTTGAAACGGGCATCGGCTCCCCGGTTATGGCCGACTCGTCGACCGATCCCGCGCCCTCGATCACGGCGCCATCGACCGGCACTTTCTCGCCGGGCCGCACACGCAGTCGGTCGCCGACAGAGATCCGGTCGATCGCCACCTCGGCGTCGTTGCCATCGGAATCGATACGCAGCGCCGTGCGCGGCGCCAGTCCCAGCAGGGCCTTGATGGCGCCGCCGGTCGCGTCGCGGGCGCGCAGCTCGAGGACCTGTCCAACCAGCACCAGCACGACGATCACCGCGGCCGGTTCGAAATAGACCGGGACCGAGCCGTCGGCACCGCGCAGACCGGCGGGGAACAGGCCGGGCGCCACGGTCGCCACGACGCTGTAGGCCCAGGCGACGCCGGTGCCCAAAGCGATCAGCGTGAACATGTTGAGATGGCCGGTCCGCACCGACTGCCAGCCGCGCGCGAAGAAGGGCCAGCCGGCCCACAGGACGACCGGCGTCGCGAGCGCCAGCATCAGCCACGGCATGACGCCGTGCGGCAGCAGCCCGTGCAGACCGAACAGATGGCCGCCCATGTCGAGCGCCACCAGTGGAACGGCCAGCGCGCCGCCAATCCACAGGCGGCGCGTCATGTCCAGGAGCTCTTCGTTCGGCCCATCGTCGAGCGTGATCTCGGCGGGTTCCAGGGCCATGCCGCAGATCGGGCAGCTGCCCGGGCCGACCTGCCGGATCTCGGGATGCATGGGGCAGGTGAAGACGGTGCCGGGTGCGACCGGCGCCGCGGGCGGTGCTTCCTCAGGCTTGAGATATCGGGCTGGATCGGCCGTGAACTTCTGCAGGCACTTGGGATTGCAGAAATAGTAGGTCTGCCCCTCGAGCACGGTTGTGTTCTTCGCGCCCTCGATCTTCACCTTCATCCCGCAGACGGGATCGATGGCGATGGCGGGGTCCACGGCCGGTGTGTGGGAAGCATGGCAGCAGCTATGGGTCATGCTTGCCATTTATACCCTACCGGGGTATGGTTCAAGTATGAACGAGAAGCTCAAGAAGTCACAGCTCGCGCGCCTCAGTCGCATCGAGGGCCAGGTGCGCGGCGTCGCCCGTATGATCGAGGAAGACCGCTACTGCATCGACGTGCTCACGCAGATCCGCGCCGTTCGCGCCGCGCTCGACAAGGTCGAGCAGGAGACCCTGAATGACCACCTGCAGCACTGCGTCGCCCACGCCTTCCACGCCGGCTCCGAAAAGGACCGCCAGATCAAGATCGATGAACTCCTGGAGGTTCTGGACAGTCGTCGCCGCTAGCGTCTCGTCATGGCGACGATCGAGGACAATCTCCGTCACATGAAGGCGATGGAGGCCAATCCCGACATGCGCCACGAGGAGCCGAACGCGCGGCGCTTCCTGCCGAAGCAGACGGGCGAAATCCTGTGGTGATTCACCAAAGGTGGCACGTTCGACTTTTCGGCCTGATTCCCGGCCATCGTGAGACCGGCATGTTCGGCACGATCCTCGTGGAGTAGGCCTGCGCCACCTTCGCGTGGCATGCAATTTGCTGTGTCGTTCCTGGAAATTCGGGGACAGAGCGAGGGGATTGCACATGCTGAAGCGATTGCTGAGTGGTATGGCCGTGGCGGCCGCTTTCGTCTCCGCAGCCGCTGCGCAGGACCTGCCGAAGAGCCAGTTCAAGGTGATCGGCCTCAACAGTCCGACGCCGGTCTCGATCCATGACGAGTTGCCGTTCTGGCGCAAGACGATCCCCGAGGCTTCCAAGGGCGCCATCACCGTGGACGTGACGCCGCTCGACCAGATGGGCATCGACGACAAGACCATGCTGCGGCTCCTGAAGCTCGGCGTCATGGACTTCGCCGCCATGGACATCTCCAAGATGGCCGGCGACGATCCGCGTTTCGAAGCCTGCGATCTCGCCGGTCTTACGCTCACGCCGGACAAGGCCCGGGCGGCCTGCAACGCCTATCGCGGCGTGATCGACCGCCAGATGCAGAAGAACTGGAACGCCAAGCTGCTCGCCTTCGGCGGCAACACGCCCCAGGTGTTCTGGTGCAAGGACGTCGTGAGCGGGCTGGCGGGCCTCAAGGGCAAGAAGATCCGCGTGTTCAACAATACGATGCGCGACTTTCTGGGAGGGGTCGGCGGCACCGCCGTCAGCATGGCCTTCGCCGAGGTCGTGCCGGCGCTCAGCGCCGGCGTCGTCGACTGCGGCGTGACGGGCAGCCTGTCTGGCAACACCGCGGGCTGGGCCGAAGTCACCAAGTCGATCTACCCGATGTCGCTGGGCTGGAGCATCAACGTGCTGGCGGTGAACCTTGACAGCTGGAAGCGCCTCGATCCCAAGACGCAGGCCTTCCTGACCGAGCAGTTCAAGGCCTACGAGGAGAAGATGTGGTCGACCATCAAGACCACGACCGCCGAGGCCGACAACTGCAACACCGGCGTGCAGCCCTGCACCATGGGCAAGCTTGCCAAGACCACCATCGTCCCGGTGAAGCCGGAGGAGATGGAGACGCACAAGAAGCTGGTCGAGGGTGCCGTGCTTGCGGGCTGGGCCAAGCGCTGCGGTTCGGAGTGCGCCAAGGAGTGGAACGACACGGTCGGCAAGGCGCTCGATCTCAAGGCACCGACGCCGTAAGGATCGCCTCAAGATGAATCGCCTGCAGGCGGCCGCCGAAGGAATATCCCGCATCGGCGCGATCATCGGCGGCGCGATGCTGCTGGTGGCGTCGGTCCTGATCTGCATCGACATCACCTTGCGCTACACGATGTCGGTCACGCTGGGCGGCGCCGACGAAATCTCGGGCTATGCGCTCGCCATCTCCAGCGCCTGGGGCTTCTCCGCGGCCCTGCTCAGCCGCTCGCACATCCGCATCGATACGGTCTATGTGCGACTGAAGTCGATCAAGGTGCGGGCGCTGCTCGACCTGATCAGTCTCGCGACCCTGATGGGCTTCTTCGGCATGGTCACCTGGTATGCCTGGGGTGTCGTGAAGCAATCCTGGGTGTCGGACTCGCATTCGCTGTCGGCGATCGAGGCGCCGCTGGTGATTCCGCAGGGCCTCTGGTTCGCGGGCCTGCTCTTCTTCGTCTTCCTCTGCGCGCTTCTGCTGGTGCGCGGGCTCCTGGCCTTCATGTCTGGCGACTATCCCGGCCTGTTTGCGCTGATCGGCTCGAAGTCGGCACTCGCGGAGGCAGAGGAGGAAATCGCCGCCGTGGCGCATGGTCTCGAGCAGGAGAAGAAGAAATGACTGCCGGCGTCTCCCTCGTCATCCTGCTGTTCCTGCTCGGAAGCTCGATCGCGGTCGCGGCCGGCATGGGGCTGGCCGGCCTGATCCTGAACGGCATCTATTCGCCGATGCCGATGAACCGCATCGTCGGCGAGCTGACCTGGTCGACAACCAGCAACTTCATCCTGACGGCGATTCCCTTCTACATCATGTTCGGCGAGATCCTGCTGCGCAGCGGCACGGCCGAGCGCATGTACGCTGCGCTCGTCCAGTGGCTGTCGTGGCTGCCGGGCGGGCTGATGCATTCCAACATCGGCTCCTGCGCGCTGTTCGGCTCTGTGTCGGGCTCCAGCGTCGCGACCGCGGCGACCATCGGCGTCGTGGCGATGGGGGAGATCGACAAGAACAAGTACAACGAGCCGCTCTTCCTTGGCACGCTGGCGGCCGGCGGTACGCTCGGCATCCTGATCCCGCCCTCGATCAACATGATCATTTACGGGGTGATGACCGACACGTCAGTGCCCAAGCTCTATCTCGCGGGCTTCCTGCCGGGCTTCATCCTGACGGTGCTGTTCAGCCTCACCGTGCTGGTCGCCTGTGTCTGGAAACCGGAATGGGGCGGCCGGAAGGTCGAGACCAACTGGGAGATGCGCCTGAAGCTGCTGCCCGACCTGCTGCCCCCGCTGGCGCTGCTGCTGATCGTGATCTTCTCGATCTTCTTCGGCATCGCCACGGCGACCGAAGCGGCCGCCGTCGGCATCGTCGGCGCGCTCGCCATCACCGCCCAGCGCGGCCGGCTCACCTGGCGCATGCTGCGCGACGTCTGCGAGGGCACCGTGCGCACGACGGCCATGGTGGTGGCGATTCTGGTCGGCGCCTTCTTCCTCAACGTCATCATCCAGACGATCGGCCTCACCCAGCAACTCAGCAAGCTGATCACCGAGTGGCAGCTCTCGCCGGTGCAGATTCTGGGCGCGGTGATCGTGCTCTACCTCATACTCGGCACCTTCATGGAGGAACTCTCCATGATGATCTCGACCATCCCGATCACGACGCCGCTCATGGTCCAGGCGGGCTACGATCCAGTTTGGTACGGCATCCTGCTGGTGCTGCTGATCCAGACGGCGATGATCTCGCCGCCCTTCGGCATCAACCTGTTCGTGATCCACGGCATCCGCGGACGCGGCAAGCTCTCCGATGTCGAAAAAGGCTCGGCGCCGTTCGTCGCGGCGCTGCTGGCCATGATCGCGATGATCTGCATCTGGCCCGACATCGTGATGATCGCGGTGCGCTGGTTCGGCTGACCTTTCATCTTCCTCCCCATTTGAATGGGGAGGAATTTGATCAGAGTGTAATCACGATATTCCCGGCGCTGTCGCGTTCGGCGCGGGCGCCGGGCGGGACGACGCATGTCGTGTCGTATTCGTCGATGATCAGCGGGCCAGTCTTGGCCTCGGCGAGATCGGCGCGACTCACGACCGGCGTGTCCATCCAGCCGTGCTTGTCGCCGAACCAGGCGCGGCGCGAGGCCTGGCCCTTTGCCTCGACCCGGCTCGGCCGTACGTTCTGCGGCACGCAGCTGCCCTCGCGCAGGCCTGCGCCCACCAGCTGGATGGCGACCAGCTCGACCGGTTCGTCGGGACCGGCGCGGTGGCCATAGGTGCGCTCGTGCTCCTGGCCGAAAGCTTCCTCGAGATGCGTCACCATGCGGGCGTCGATCGGCCCGTCGGGCACCGGCACGGTGAGTTCGTAGCTCTGTCCCTTGTAGTGCAGCGCCGCGGAGCGCTTCAGCCGGGCGCTCGTGCCGGTAAAGCCCTCCTCTGCGAGCTGCTTGTCGGCCTGTCGGGCCATCGTCGTCCAGGCGCGATCGATCTCGCCGAGATCGGCCTGGCGCAGCAGGCGCCGGAAGGTCCGCCCATAGTGATGCTCGACATCGGCATAGAGCAGACCGAAGGACGAGAAGAGGCCGGCCGAGGGCGGCACGATCACGCGCGCGATGCCCAAGGCCGCGGCCATGCCCGCCGCGAACAACGGCCCGTTGCCGCCGAAGGCGAACAGCGAGAACTCGCGCGGGTCGCGCCCGCGTTCGGTCGAGACCGCCTTGATGGCGCGGATCATGTTGGAGGCCGCGATCAGGTGCGCGCCGTAGGCCGCGCGCTCGACCGTCATGCCGAGGGGCTTGGCGATCTTCGCCTCGAACACCGCGCGCGCCTTGTCGGCGTTGAGCTTCACGGCGCCGCCCACGAGATGGCCGGGATTGATGTAGCCCAGGAGCACATTGGCGTCGGTGATGGTCGGTGCCTCGCCGCCCTTGTCGTAGCAGACCGGACCGGGGAAGGCGCCGGCGCTTTCCGGCCCCGCCTGCAGCGCGCCGCCGGGATCGATCCAGACATGGCTGCCGCCGCCCGCGCCCACTTCGGCGAGGTCGATGGCGGGGACCTTCAGCGTGTAGCCCGCGCCCGTGAGCAGGCGCGAGCCGATCATGATGCCCGCCCCGACGGCATATTCCTGGGCGCGCGCGACCTCGCCATCCTCGACCATCGAAGCCTTTGCGGTGGTGCCGCCCATGTCGAAGGTGATGATCTTCTCGAGCTTCTTGGCGCGGGCCAGCGCCTGCGCGCCGACCACGCCGCCGGCCGGGCCCGACTCGATGATGTTCATCGGTCGCTCGGCGGCTGCGGCGTCGGTGGTGAGGCCGCCGTTCGACTGCATCAGCAGCAGGCGCGCGGGGATGCCCGCACCGTCGAGACCGCGGCGCAGCGCGTGCAGGTAGGTCGCGACGATCGGCATCACATAGGCGTTGATGACCGTGGTCGAGGTCCGCTCGTATTCCTTGATCTCGGGCAGGACCTCGCAGGACACGCTCAGCGGCAGGTGAGGCGCCTTGCGGGCGACGATGTCGCGCAGCATCAGCTCGTGCGCCGGATTGGCGAAGGAGTTGAGCAGGCAGATCGCGATGGCCTCGACCTTCTCGGCCAGCAACGCATCGACGGCGCGCTCGGCGTCGGCGGGATCGAGTGCACGATCGACATGGCCGGCATGGTCGACCCGCTCGTCCACCACCCGGCGCAGATAGCGCTCGACCAGCGGCTCCGGCTTGGTCCAGGTGAGATCGTAGAGCTTGGGCATGCGCAGGGTGCGGATCTCCAGCACGTCGCGGAAGCCCTTGGTCGTGATCAGCCCGACGCGGGCGCCCTTGTGCTCGAGGATCGCGTTGGAGGCGACCGTGGTGCCGTGGCGGATCTCCTCGATGGCGCTGCCGTCCAGCCCGGTCTCGCGGAACACTTCGCTCAAGCCGTCGACGATCGCCTGGGCATAGTTGCCGACGCTCGAGGAGATCTTCTTGGTGTGGATGGTGCCGTCGGAGCCGAGCAGCACGATGTCGGTGAAGGTGCCGCCGATGTCGACACCGACGCGATAGGTCACGGTCATGGGAGCTACTCCGCCGCCCGGGCGAGCGGCACCGGGTCGTGCCACTGGACCTTGGGCGGCTCGGTCCAGCCGCGCGCCTTGGCCATCTCGACGCGCCGCCGCTCGGTCGCGGCGGTGTCGACCGTCCAGGACTTGGTGTCGACCGCGACGCCATAGTCGGCAAGCGCCTTCACCGGCGAGAGAAGTTCGTTGCGCACGTCACGCAGCACCGCGGCGGGATCGCGTTCCAGCGGATCGCCCCAGCCGCCAGCGCCGGCCAGTACGTGGCGGAAGATGTCGCCGCTCTTGACCGTCATGGTGAGCTTGGACGGCAGCAGCCGGTTCTCGCCGTCGGGATTGAGGTAGTTCTCAGACGGCCCGCCGGGACTGCCGCCATAGAGGCCGAACGGGCGATGGTCGCGCCGGTCGGAGCGCACCTGCAGCATGCCTTCGGTCTCCAGGAATTTGTAGTCGCGCAGGAACGGCACGCCGCCGCGATACTTGCCGGCACCCGCCTTGTCGGCCACGAATTCGTAGGCCAGCAGTTGGATCGGCTGCTCGGCCTCGGTCACCTCGATGGAATGCGAGGCCATGTTGGCGAACATGTGCGAATTGCCGTCGAGTCCGTCGGCGAAGGGGCGTGCGCCCCAGGCGCCGCAGGTGAAGTCGACATAGACGAAGGGCTTGCGCGCCGAATCGTAGCCGCCGATCGAGATGCCGGTATTGCCGCCGTCGCCCGCCGCCTTCACGCGGTCCGGCAGCATCATGGCGAGCGCCCCGAACATGCAGTCGGTCATGCGGAAGCCGGTTAGGCCGCGCGCCGCGCAGGCTGCCGGCAGCACGCCGTTGCCCACGGTGCCCGGCGGGCAGATCACTTCTATGGCGCGAAAGACTCCTTCATTGTTGGGAATACCCGGCGGCAGCACCGAGCGGATTCCGGTGTAGGAGGCAGCCTTGGTGAAGGAGAGCGTGTTGTTGATCGCGCCCTTGACCTGCGGGTTCGTACCCGTCCAGTCGACCACCATGTGGCCGCCCTTCTTGGTGATGGTGACGAACAGGCGAATCGGCTTGCCGTAGTCGACGCCGTCGTCGTCGATCCAGTCCTCGAAGCTCCACTGGCCGTCCGGCAACTCCTGGATCGCCGCCCGCGTCAGCCGCTCGGCATAGTCGATGACCTCGTTGAGATAGAACCTGGTTTCTTCCGCGCCATGGCGCACCACCAGCTCGGCGAACTGCTTCTCGCCGATATGGCAGGCCGCGAGCTGGGCCCGCAGGTCGCCGAACAGCTGGACCGGCAGGCGGACGTTCTTCTCGATGAACGTCATGATGGTCTTGTTGAGGACGCCCTTGTCGTAGAGCTTCATCGGTGCGATGCGCAGGCCCTCGGCGTAGATCTCCGTCGAGTCGGAGGCGTTCGAGCCTGCCACGCGGCCACCGACGTCGATGTGGTGGCAGACCGTGCAGGCGAAGGCCAGCCGCTCGCCCTCGTGGAACAGCGGCTTGATCACGAAGATGTCAGGCAGGTGCATGCCGCCGTCGAACGGATCGTTCATGATGAAGACGTCGCCCTCGGCCATGTCGTCCGCGAAATGGCGCATGATCGATTCCATGGCGGTCGGCACCGAGCCGAGATGGCCCGGCAGGGTCAAGCCCTGGGCGGCGAGCTTGCCGTTGGCATCGGCGAAGCCCGTCGAATAGTCCATGTTGTCCTTGAGCACGCCGGAATAGGTCGTCCGGAAGACGGTGAGCGCCATCTCGTCGGCGATCGAGAAAATGGCGTTCTTGAAGAGCTCCAACGCGATCGGATCGGACACCGGCACTTTGTCTTCCTCCCGAATTCTGCAGCGGTCATTTGGCGAGCCTCGCCATGCAATTTGCAAGCCGTCCGCCCGTGGATTCTTGCGCCACGCGCGTCCAGGAGGCGGAATTCGAAGAGTTGATCGGGAGAATTCACCGGCTTCGCGCTAGATTGGGTCGTTCTGTTTCTGAAGAGAGTGTCTCATGTCCAAGATCAAGATCGCTCTCGCCTGCCAGGGCGGCGGCAGCCAGACCGCCTTCACGGCCGGCGCTTTGAAGGCGCTCTGCCAGGCCCAGGGTCAGGGCCGGCTCAAGGACGAGTTCGAGTTTGTCGCCATCAGCGGCACCTCCGGTGGCGCTGTCTGCGCCACGCTGCTCTGGTACTCGTTCATGAAGGGCGAGCGGCCGGTCTGGAAGCGCATGATGGATTTCTGGGAGGAGAACACCGCCCAGGGCCCGGTCGAGCACGCGATCAACCGGTTCATCGTCGAATCGGTGCGGCTGGTGAATGCCGGCATGATGCCGACCCTGCAACTGAGCCCGTCCTCGCCGGTCATGCAGTCGATGATGGAGTTCATGACAACCGGGCAGCGGATGGGCTTCTCCGATTTCCGCGGGCTGCTGGAGAAGCACATCGACTTCGCCGAGATCGCCTCCTGGGGACCGAAGCCGCAGCGCCCGGTGCTCATGCTGGGCGCGGCGAACATCACCAGCGGCGCGCTCGCCAAGTTCGTGTCGGCACGCGAGGCGATCCGCGTCGAGCACGTTCTGGCTTCCTGCGCGGTGCCGAACATCTTCCCCGCCGTCCAGATCGGGCAGGATGCCTACTGGGACGGTCTCTTCTCGGACAACCCGCCGGTCGAGGAACTGCTTCGGCCACGCTCGGTCGGCGACGCCAACATTCCCGACGAGATCTGGCTGATCAAGATCAATCCCACGGCCAGCCGGCAGGTGCCCGTGAAGCCGGGCGAGATCGTCGACCGGCGCAATCAACTCGAGGGCAACATCTCGCTGTTCCAGCAGCTCGGGCACCTCGAGTTCATGAACGACCTGATCCTCGCCGACGCCTTCCGGCCGGAGTTCCTCAGCCGCTTCGACATCAAGGCGCCGGTCCGCATTCCGAAGTCGTTCCACACCGATGGCGCCAAGCCCTACCACATCCCCTGCATCGAGATGCCGGCCGAGCTTCAGGACCTTCTCGACTATGAGGGCAAGATCGATCGCGGCTCGGAGAATATCGGCCGGTTGATCGCCGAGGGCGAGAAGGCGGCGGAAGTCTTCCTGCGGGAGCGTGCAGAGGCCGTTGCCGCCTCGTCCCTGGGCGAAAGCCAGACCGCCGGGCAGGCCGCGCCCAACGGTGACGGGTTCGACGAGCTTCCGCTGTCGCGCTGGCGCGACCCGCCCGACCGTCCGGC
>JBILYJ010000487.1:0-4258 GCA_044377795.1 Reyranella sp.
GCCGCGCGCGGCGTCTCGGCCTATCCGTCCGAAGTCACGCAGCAGATGGTGAAGAACTTCCAGGGCGGCGGCGGCGCCATCAACCAGCTCGCCACCATCATCGACGCCGACCTGCGCATCTACGAGCTCGACCTCGACCATCCCACCGCCGACTTCACGCAAGGGCCGGCGATGGACGAGACGCGGGCCGCCAACGCCATGGCCTACGGCATGATGGCGGCGGAGCCCGGCATCGACGTGCTGTGCCTGGGCGAGATGGGCATCGCCAACACCACCGCAGCCGCCACGCTGTGCGCCGCCCTCTACGGCGGCAGCGGCGCCGACTGGGCCGGCCCCGGCACCGGCGTCACCGGCAAGGCGCTGGCGCACAAGATCGAGGTGATCGACGAGGCGCTGGCCTTCCACAAGGACGCGATCGCCCGCCGCGATCCGCTCGAACTGCTGGCCGCCGTCGGCGGCGAGGAATTCGCCGCCCTGACCGGCGCGATCGTCGCCGCCCGCATGGGCCGCATCCCGGTGCTGCTCGACGGCTATGCCTGCACCGCCGCCGCCGCGGTGCTGCGCGCCGTCGACCGCCGCGCGCTCGACCATTGCTTGGTCGCCCACCGCTCGGCCGAGCCCGGCCACACCCGCCTGCTCGCCGAACTCGGGATGCGCCCGCTGTTCGACCTCGACATGCGCCTGGGCGAAGCCTCGGCCGCCGCCCTCGCCGTGCCGCTGCTCAAGGCCGCCGCCGCCTGCCACAACGGCATGGCGACCTTCGCCGACGCCGGCGTATCCTCGAAGGATGCGTAGACGCACCCTGCTCGGAGCGCTCCCGCTCCTCTTATGGGCCCCTGAGGCCCTCGCCCATCCGCCGCGCCAGCCCGATTCGGCGGAGGCGAAGAAGTTCATCGAGGAAGTCACCGACTTCCGCGCCAGGCTCGCGAAGGCCGTCCTCGCCAAGGACTTCGCCGCCCTGCGCCCGCTCTACGCCGACAGCTTCACGCACACGCACGGCTCCGGGAAACTCGACAACAAGGACGCCCGCCTGGTCGCCGCGATGGCCGGCGAACCGCTGATCGAAGCCGCCCTCGCAACCGACCTCACCTTCCGAGTCTTCGCCGGCCCGACCGTGATCGTCACCGGCAAGAGCCCGATCCTGAACGTGAAGGAACAGAAGATCTACGACTTCCGCTGGGTGTGCGTGTACGTGACCGCGCAGGACGGCTGGCAGCTGGCGGTGAGCCAGGCGACGCGGTTGGCGACCTGAAGAGGGCACATCCTGACCCGGGAAAACAGGCTAACGATGCCGACACCAAGCAGTCTTGACGTCGCGAAGTTCATCCAGCGGCTGGAAGCAATGACGTCGACCGCAAACGTCAACAGTATAACGCTGGCTGAGCATCAGTTCGTTGCTCAGGCCAAAAGGTTTCACGGGACGTTGACCGTTTCTAATGCATTTAGAAGTTTC
This sequence comes from Reyranella sp., assembly GCA_044377795.1. Taxonomy (GTDB): domain Bacteria; phylum Pseudomonadota; class Alphaproteobacteria; order Reyranellales; family Reyranellaceae; genus Reyranella. Next base: position 1,454 of record JBILYJ010000487.1, read on the forward strand.
TTTATCAGCACCATCGACAACTTGAATGAACTTTGGGGTCCGCACGTCTCTAGTTCAAGCTTGCCTCTTGGATGGCATGAAATCCACACATGGGTTCTTCCGCGTCTTGCTCACAATTTCAAATGGCTATGCGGCGCCGAGCAACAGGCCTTTGCCGGATACCCGTACCCAGCATTCGCGCAAGTCCGGAACATCTTTGATAGTGCAGTCATCACGTCGGGCGTCTTACAGAAATTTGCGTCCTATAGGGATGCTGAAGGCATCACACCCGGCGCTGCTGTAGATCCGGATGCGACTAGGAAAAAGCGCATCTCCGCTGAACGCACCATCCTTGACAGGATGACAGGCAGGTCGAGCGGCCTAGACGCAGCGATCGCGAGCGAACTGCAGAAGATTGATCAAATGTTTGACTGGGAAACTCACGGTCAACGTCTAACCGCAACTGAATCCATCGATTGGTTCAATCGGAAGGGCCCACTTCATTTCCTCCCTCGGTTCGACGAATCGTCCTTTGCACCATTCATGAACCGCTACCTTGAAACGATGTGGATGGTGCATCGACTATTGCCTTTTGTACGTCCTCCCAATGGCCCTCTTCCGGAGGACTGGCGTGACAACTGGACTATTCTCGACGAATCACTTGAGACCTGTGCCTTTTCTCTCACAGCACAGTTCGACAAACCCATCGGACGAGCGATCGTTGAATTTGTGAAAGCCAAGTTTCCTTTCGACGCAACCAGCACAATCGTACCTTAGTGCAATACACACCACCTGAAGCGTCTCGGGCTTCTGCTTATCCGCTTGCTCGCCGAGGACGCCGCACGCTACAGCGACGTCATCCGCGTGGCTAACGTGAAGCTGGTGTAGACGCTACTTCGCGAAGGCCGCCGTCAGAGCCCTGACCGTTTCGTCCCAGGCGGCATGGGCGGCGGCTTCGTCGTACGCCAGCCGATGGCCGAACGCGGTCACCGTTGCGGCGCGCGGAAAATTGAAGGCATGCCCTGCGCCGGGATAGACGATCAGCCGGACCGAAGCGCCTTCACTGCTGCGGCGCGCCATCATATCCTGACACGCCTTCGCTGGCGTCCAATCGTCGAGTTCGCCGATCAGGATCAGGGTCGGCGCCGAAAAGTTCTGTTCACCACACCAGGGGTAATACGCGACGGCGGCCTTGAAGTGCCGGTCGACCAGGGTCTCGAAGCCGCCGAGTTGCACCGCAGATAGGGCTACCATCGCGCCTTGGGAAAAGCCCAGGGCCGCGATCAGGTCAGCATCGACGAACGGCAGGCCGGCCAGGTACTGGAGCGCACCGTAAGCATCCATGACACGATCGACCGGCGGGCCAGCGTCGAACGTGCATCGATGCGCAATACCGCGCGGACCGAAACTGTCGACAGCGAGCAGCACCCAGCCCAGAGCCGTGATCCTGGCGCCGAGTGCATCGTCCGTAGCCTGACGCCGGCCGTCGCAGCCATGAAGCGCCACGACAGCGGGGAACGGCCCCTGGCCAACCGGCCGGTAGAGCTCACCCGAGATCAGCTCGGTCGCCTGGACCGGCACAGACGCACCGCGCTCCTGGGCCAATCGAAGTTGCAGCGGCGATGGCGGCGTGGTCGCCGTCGAAAAGCGAACCGTCTCGGCGGTGGCCGGCATCGTACCCGCCGCAGCAATGACCACCAGGAGGACCATCGCACGCAAAATCATGATGCGAACGGTGTGCTTCCGAGGGCACGCCGTCAATATCACCATCGTACTTCCTCCGCTGAGGCCGACGACGCATCCATTGACATCGCCCCACCTCGCCCGCTTCCATTGAAGCAACAAAGAATGTCGGGCGGAAACAATGGATCTTCTCAAGACCCTGTCGGCGACGGGTGAGTTCGCGACGCCGATTGTCGATGCGCATCATCATCTGTGGGACCTGAAGGCCGGGCATTATCCGACCAAGCAGGACCAGTACGACAAGAACTTCTTCCTCGGCGACTATCGCGCGATCTGCCGCGACTACATGCCGTCGGACTATGTCGAGGCGCTGAAGGGCTACCGCGTCGTCGGCAGCGTGCACATCCAGGCGGCGCGCGCCATGGACGAGCAGGTGGCCGAGACGGAATGGCTGGAGACGATTAACGAGCAGTACGGCCTGCCGTCCGTCGTGGTGGGTCACGTCTCGTTCATCCAGCCGGATTGCGCGGCGATCCTGGAAGGCCATGCGAAGTCGCCGCTGATGCGCGGTATCCGTTCGCGGCCCACGACCTCGCCGGGGCCGGGCGCCTCGGTCGCGGGCGCGCCGGGCACGATGCAGGACGATCACTGGCGGCGGAACTTCGCGCTCCTGGAGAAGCACGGCATGTCGTGGGACATGCGCATCCCCTACTGGCATCTCGAGGAGGGCGCCGAGGTCGCGCGCGCCTTTCCGGGCATTCCGATGGTGGTCAACCATACCGGCCTGCCGCTCGACCGCTCGGAGGACGGGCTCGCGATCTGGCGCAAGGGGCTGGCGGCGCTGGCCGATTGTCCCAACGTGGTGATCAAGATCTCGGAGCTCGGCCTGCCGCACGGCAAATGGGACGTGCCCAGCAACATCCGCGTGGTACGCGAGGCGGCGTCGATCTTCGGGCCGGACCGCATCATCTTCGCCAGCAATCTTCCCGTCGCGAGCCTCAGCACGAATTTCGGCGGCATCGTCGCGGTGATGCGCGAGGCGCTGGCCAGGGAGACGCCCGAGACGTTGGGCAAGTTCTTTGCCGGCAACGCCATCCGCTTCTATCGCATTCCCATCCACCTTTCCTGAGGACGCGCGATGAC
>JBILYJ010000490.1:0-4256 GCA_044377795.1 Reyranella sp.
GAGTAGCCCAGGCTGTCGCGATGGTAGATGCCGCCGTCGAACAGATAGGTGACCGTGGCCAGGCCGATATGCGGATGCGGCCGGACTTCCATGCCGCCGCCCGGCGGCACGTCCATCGGCCCGAAATGGTCGAGGAAGATGAAGGGCCCGACGGTGCGCCGCTTGACGCTGGGCAGCACCCGGCGGACCGCGAAGCCGCCGCCCAGATCGTGAGCGCGTCCCTGGATCAGACGCTCGATCGGATCGGCCATCTCGTTCTCCTACGCCTTTGCTGCAACCAACGCGTCCCGCGGGCACCGCGCGGTCATGCAGATGCTCCGTCAGGCCGGTTATGGCGGAAGGGTCGTGCCGGTCAATCCCAGGGGGGATCGATACTCGGGCAAGAGTCGGTGACCGCGATCACCGCCATGGAGCCCGCGGTCTCCATGGTGGCGAACCATTCCGCCGAAGCGGCCTGGGTGTCGGCGCGCCAGCCGATTCTTCGCAATGCAGCAAAATCGGAAAGGTTGCCCACTGTGACCTTTAACGACGAAAAACACGCAAGAGCCTAAAATCCTAACATTTTCAATATGTTAGGGACATTGCGCAGGTGTTGCATTTTTGCAACTTTTTGTTGGACTTGTGGATACTCCGTGGCCAGTATCGTTTTCAAGCGGGGCACGCGGGGGCACCGACCTGGGGAGGTCGGTGGGTCGTTGGTCGCCTCACCTGTCAATCAGTAGCGTTCAATGGAACGGGAGCGGCCGACCGATGACGTCCACCATGACGCGTTTCCAACGCGCCCATAGCTGGCGAACCGTCCGCAGCCTCATGGCCGCGACCTTTGTGATCTCTTCGACTTTTTGTGCCGTCGACGCGATGGCCCAGGTAAAGGCCCCGCCCAAGAACCAGTTCAAGAAACCCGCCGCAAGGTCCGCGCCGGCCGTCCCCAGCGAGGATGTGCAGGCCTTCTCCATCGCGGCCGACAGCTCGGTCGCCCAGCAACTCGTCAGCCTCCACGTCGATCCCAACGACGCCCAGGCCGCCGCCGACGCCGTCGGCAAGGCGTTGAGCCAGCCCGAGGTCAAGGCTGCCAGTTCCGGCCGCGCCGTGCTCGCCCCCCAGGGCACCGGCCAGCCCAAGCGGCTGGTCTCCCTTCAGCTCTATTCGAACAAGTCGCTGGCCGTCGATCTCTCCCGGGGCGCCGATGGCTCGTTCGGCTTCAAGCTGGCTCCCGGCGCCACCGAGGACGACGACGAGCGCGTCTCGAGCCTGCCGGGCTCGGCGCCACCGAATGTCGGCCCGGGTGCCCGCTCGGTGGTCCCCGATTCGGTCAAGACCGTCAAGGCGAGCAGCGCCACGCTGGCGACCAGCCTCGCCCCGAGCGGCGCCAATCCGATGGCGCTCAAGGAACTGACCCAGGCGCTCGCCGGCTTCGCGCCGGCCGCCGCCAGGATCGACGTCGTCCAGGGACGCACCATGGACGGCACGCCGCGCATCCTCGTCGCGAGCCTGGGCGACGGCACGGCCCGGCAATCCTTCTGGTGGTTCGCCCCCCAGAACCAGCCCGAGGGCTGGTTCGACGATCAGGGCCGCCGGCTCGGCGGCACCGCGCTCGCCAATCCGCGGCCGGAGGCACGCCAGTCCTCGCCGTTCGGCACGCGCCGTTACTATGGCCGCAAGAGCGGCGGCGGCTTCCACAACGGCATCGATTTCGAGGGCAAGACGGGCGAGCCGATCTACGCGGCGGCCGACGGCTTCATCAATCACCAGGGCTGGTACTTCAACTACGGCCGCACGGTTAAGATCAGCCATGCCGACAGTTTCGAGACGCTGTATGCGCACATGTCGCGCTTCGCCGACGGGATGGGCCCCGGCACGCGCGTCCGCAAGGGCGACCTGATCGGCTATGTCGGCTCGACCGGCCGGTCGACGGGCGCGCACCTTCACTTCTCGGTGATCGTGAACGGCCAGTTCGTCGACCCCCAGCCCTACATCTCCGGGGGCGGCAACAGTACGCTGGGGGGCGAGCAGCTCGTCTCCTATCGCCAGTGGCAGCAGGAGATCAAGCGCGCCTCCGAGCGCAGCCGTGGCAGCAGCGACGGTCGTTTCCAGGGCCTGCAGGGCGCGGATCCGTGGTCGTCCAACCCCTTCTCGTCGCGCGCCGCCGACCGCCTCTGAGCGGCGGCGATCGCGCGCGCGCCGCCGTTGCGCCCGCAAGTTTGTTCGCCTAGGAATTGCGTCATCGCTTCTGAACGGTCGCACCAGGCGGCCGACGGGAACGTCACAGGCAACCACGAGGGATGACAAAATGCTCAAGAAAATGATGGCCGGCGTCGTCACGGCCGGTCTGGTCGGTGTCGCCGGCACGGCGCATGCCGGCAAGGATCTCGATGCGGTGAAGGCGCGCGGCCAGCTGATCTGCGGCATCGCCACGGGCGTCGCGGGCTTCGCCCAGCAGGACGACAAGGGCAAGTGGCTCGGGCTGGACATCGATGTCTGCCGCGCCGTCTCGGCGGCGATCTTCGGTGACGCCGAGAAGGTCAAGTACGTACCGACCACGGCCCAGCAGCGCTTCACGGCCCTGCAGTCGGGCGAGGTCGACATGCTCTCGCGCACCACGACCTACACGCTGACCCGCGACACCGCGCTCGGCCTCGAGTTCACCGGCATCAACTACTACGACGGTCAGGGCTTCATGGTGCCGAAGAAGCTCGGCGTGAAGAGCGCCAAGGAGCTGAACGGCGCCACCGTCTGTGTCCAGCCGGGCACGACGACCGAACTCAACCTCGCCGACTATTTCCGCGCCAACAAGATGACCTTCAAGCCGGTCGTCATCGAAAAGGTCGAGGAGATCCGCGCCGCCTTCTACGCCGGCCGCTGCGACGTCTACACGACCGATGCCTCGGGGCTCTATTCGACGCGCGCGGCGAACACCCCGGCCCCGCTCAAGCCGGACGATTTCATCATCCTGCCGGAGATCATCTCCAAGGAGCCGCTGGGACCGGTCGTCCGTCACGGCGACAACCAGTTCACCGACATCGTGCGCTGGGCCTTCTACTCGATGGTAGAGGCCGAGGAGCACGGCATCACGTCCAAGAACGTCGACGAGATGCTGAAGAGCGACAATCCCTCGATCAAGCGCATCCTCGGTGTCACGCCGGGCATGGGCAAGGCGCTCGGGGTCGACGAGAAGTGGGTCTACAACATCGTCAAGCAGGTCGGTAACTACGGCGAGAGCTTCGACCGGAACGTCGGTATGGGCTCGCAGCTCAAGATCGCCCGCGGCCTGAACGCGCTGTGGACCAACGGGGGCCTGCAGTACTCCCCGCCGATCCGCTAGCATCCGGTTACGACCAGACGACGAACCGTCGCCCGAGAGGGCGGCGGTTTTCGTTTGGCCGTTGCAAACGGCCCGGCAGTGCGGGCAGTCTCGGTGAGGGTAAGTGTCGGGGGACACAATGCACAAGTTCATACTGTCGGCTATCGCAGGCTTCTTCGCTCTGGCAGTCACACCGGCCATGGCCGGGCCCGTCCTGGACGCCGTCAAGGCACGTGGCCAGCTCGTGTGCGGCGTCAGCGCGGGCCTCGTGGGCTTCATGCATGCCGACAGCCAGGGCGTCTGGCGCGGGCTCTCGGTCGACATGTGCCGGGCCACCGCGGCCGCGTTGCTGGGCGACGCGAGCAAGGTGAAGTACGTCCCGCTCGAGCCCCTGAAGCGCTTCCCGGCACTCGAAGCCGGCGAGGTCGATCTCCTCTCTTCCAATTCGACCGTCACGCTGAGCCGCGACACCAGCGTCGATTTTGTCGGTATCTACTACTATGACGGCAGGGCTTCATGGTGCCGCGCAATCTTGGCAGGCGCGTCATGAGAGATCTCGAGGGCGCCAAGGTCTGCGTCCAGCCCGGTACGACGACCGAGGCCAATGTCGCCGACTATTTCCGCGCCAACAAGATGACCTTCACGCCGGTGCTGATCGACAAGATCGACGATCTGCGCACCGCCTTCTTTGCCGGGCGCTGCGACGTCCTCACGGCGGACGTGTCGATCCTCTATGCGACGAGGGCCGCCTACGCCCCCAATCCGAGCGACTACACGATCCTGCCCCGGGCCATTGCCAAGGAGCCGCTGGGTCTGGCGGTCCGCCACGGCGACAGCCAGTTCGGCGACATCGTGCGCTGGTCGCTCTACGCCATGATCGAGGCCGAAGAATACGGGATCACGTCCCGGAACGTCGACGAGAAGTGGGTCTACAACATCGTCAAGCAGGTCGGGA
>JBILYJ010000489.1:0-4256 GCA_044377795.1 Reyranella sp.
GCCGTGCGCGTTCAGGCCCACGAGCTGCTTGCCGTCCCACAGGATGCAGAAGGCGTCGGCGCCGATGCCGTTCATCGTGGGCTCGACCACGGTGATGGCGGCGGCGCTCGCAATGGCCGCATCGACCGCGTTGCCGCCCTTGGCCAGCATGCGCAGGCCGGCGGTGGAGGCGAGTTGCTGGGATGAGGCGACGACGTTCTCGGCGAAAACCGGCAGCTTCTTGGTGGAGTAGGGGAAGTCGTACGTGAAAGACGGCACCTCGGAATCCTTTCTACTTCTTCGAGGCCTGGAGGGCCTCGATGCGCGCCACGAAGCGTGGCGTCTGCAGGAACTGGCGATGATCCGTGACGGTCTTGCCGAACAGGCGGGAGAGATCGAACACGCCGGAGCCCGCGATCTCGCCCATCCGCCCGGAGATCGTCACCCTTTCGCCAAGCCGCAGGGCTTTTAGCGCCGCGACGGCCGGTTCGGAAAGGCCCGGCGGCGGCGTGGCACGGGATCGTGTGGAGAAAAAGTCGGTTACCGTGCCTGCGAAGGCCAGCGCCCAGTCGTTGAACGCGTAGAGCGAAACCTGCCGGCCGATGTCGAAGGTCACGGCCACGGTCTGGGCATTGCCCTCGATCTTCGTGAGCGTGCCGCACCAGTCGCCGAAGGCCCCCACCTTGTCGGCCAGAGCGACGCTCTGACGTGCGGCCTCCTCGACCCTGAGCGGATTGTTGGAGGCCAGCGCCGGCTTGGCCAATTCCTGGAGCCCATCCAGAAACGCCTTCTGCGCCGGATTGCGCTCATGGCAGGGCCGGTCGAAGCACCCGCCCAGCACGAGGCTCGCACCGCCGAACAGGAAGGTTCGACGGAATACGTCCTCTCCGCCCACACCAGTGGGGGGAGAGGAACGGGACCAGCGCGTTAGCGCGGGGGAGGTGAGGTGGGTTACGCGCCGCATCACCCTCTCACCTTACCTCAATATGAGGATCACGCCGCCTTCGACTGCGCCTTGGCGCGCTCTTCTTCCTTGAGCTCCTTCTTGGAGAGCTTGCCGACCGGCGTCTTGGGCAGCTCGGGGCGGATCTCGAAGGCGACCGGCATCTCGTGCTTGCCGATCTTGCCGTCGAGATGCTTCTTCAGCTCCTCGAAGGTGAGCGAGGCGCCGGGCTTCAGCTTGACGAAGACCTTGGGCGCTTCCTGGCGATAGGGATCGGGGATGCCGATCACGATCACCTCGTCGACCGCCGGATGCTCGTAAACGGCCTCCTCGATCATGCGCGGATAGACGTTGTAGCCCGAGGAGATGATCAGGTCCTTCGATCGGTCGACCAGGTAGAGCCAGCCGTCGGCATCCATGTAGCCCATGTCGCCGGTGCGCAGGCCCATCCAGTTGCTCGACGGATGACGGAACAGCACCTTCTCCGTCTCCTCCGGCTTCTTCCAGTAGCCCTTCATGACCTGGGGACCGATGATGCAGACTTCGCCGACATGCTCCTTGCCGGGCGGCAGCACCTTGTTGCCGTCCTCCATGTCGCGGATCTCGATCACGGTGCCGGGCATGGGTACGCCGCACGAACCGACCCGGCGCACGCTCTTGTCGACCGGGCAGATCGCGCCGGTCGGCGATGTTTCCGTGAGGCCGTAGCCCTCGATCAGCGTGGCGCCGGTCAGCTTCTCGAAGCTCTGCTGCACCTCGACGGGCAGGGGCGCGCCGCCCGACATGCAGATCTTGAGCGAGCTGAGGTCGAGCCCCTGCGTCTTGGGATGCTTGTTGATAGCGGTGTAGAGCGTCGGCACGCCCGGCAGGAAGGTCGGCTTCTTCTTGGCGAGATCGGCGACGATCATGTCGATGTCGGGCCGCGGGTAGAGGATCAGCTGGTTGCCGTTGCGCACCGCGCCCAGCATGATTCCCGACAGGGCATAGATGTGGAACAGCGGCAGCACGCACACGACCTTCTCGGTGCCGGGCTTGGTGTAGGGCGTCGTCCAGGCCTGGCCCTGGCTCATCGCAGCCATGACGCAGCCGTGCGTCAGCATCGCCGCCTTGGGCAGGCCGGTGGTGCCGCCGGTGTATTGGAGGATCGCCACCTCGTCCCACAGGTTGTCGCTGGCGGGCTTGTGGGGCGTGTACTTGCCGTCGTTCGCCAGCAGGTCCTTGAACGACATGTGCCAGTCGTCGCGCGGCCAGGCCGACAGGTCCTTCTTCTTGGCGATCGGATAGAGCCAGTTCTTGGGCCACGGCAGGTAGTCGGCGATCGAGCCCACGATCAGCTTCTTCAGCCGGGTCTTGCCGCGCATCGCCGCCATCTTCGGGTAGAGCGCGGTGACGTCCAGCGTCACCAGGATGTCGGTCTCCGAATCGCCGATCTTGAACTCGAGCTCGCGGGCGGCATCGAGCGGCGAGTAGTTCACGACCCGTCCGCCGGCCTTCAGGATACCGAAGAAGGCGATGATGTAGTGCGGCGTGTTGGGCAGATAGAGGCCGACATTGACGCCGGGTTTGACGCCGAGCTTCTGGAAGCCGGCCGCGGCCCGGTCTGAGGCCTCCTTGTAGTCCCGGAACGTCATCACCTTGTCGAGGAAGTCGGTGAAGGGCCGGTCACCATACCGGGCGCAGCTTTCCTCGAAGCTCTGATGGATCGTCATCCTCGGGACGTCGAGTTCCCACTTCACGCCCGGCGGATAGCTCTTTTCCCACACGTAGTTCGACATTTTTGGAGTTCCTCCCTGCATCGACTATGCGAGGTGGGAAGCCGGAGGGTCAAGAAGCCGGCGGAACCAGATACTCGTACTCGTAGACCGTGCGGAAACCCTGCGCCGCATAGAGCGGCATGGCCGCGGCATTGGTCGCGACCACCTGCAGGTAGGCGAAGCGCGCGCCCTTTTCCCAGGCCCAGGCGTAGAGGCTTTCGGTGACGCGCCGCGCCAGACCCTGGCGTCGCGCTTCGGGCATGACCAGCACGTCGAACAGACCCATGTGATCGCCCTCGACGGCGCCGATCGCCATGGCCAGCGGCCGGCCCTCATGCCGGACGAACGCGAAGCCGGCCGGCTGGGCAATCGCCTGCAGCATACGCCGCATGGTCTCGCGATGCTCGGGCCGCACCGGGCTATGGTGGGCGAAGGCGTCGACCCAGGCAGCAGAAGGACTCGGGGAAATCTCGACGGCGGGATCCGCCCGGAAGCCATCATGGAGCGGGCAGCGCTGAAGCAGGCTTCGCTCGATCGGTTCGTAGCCTCGCGCCTTCAGCAGATCCGCCATGTCGACGGGCGCCAAGGGGGTCAGGCGCCAGACCGGCCGGCTTTTGCGTTCGCGAAAGGGCGCCTCTATGGTTTCGATATTAGTTGAAGGCATAACATCTATTGCATTGATAGAATTGGCCCTTTTCGTATAGCCACCTGAGAATCGCAGATGCCACCCCTGAACGTCGTGGCTCTCCAGTGCCGGCCAGCCGTGGAAGGCGAGCCGTTCGAGGCGGCGAACTTCATCCAAATTCTTAGGAGATGACATGGCGCGGGGTCTCTGCTACTGTAAAGGCTAATAATAACATAAAGTTATTTTAAGAACTGTAAGTTACGCATGAAGTCTGACCCCCTCGATGTCGGCTTTCGCGTTTGCTGGCAGCCCTCCGGTTGTTCCTTTTGTTTCCCGACCGGTCAGCGGCTGCCAGCAATCCTTTCGCTCGTCCTCGCTCTGGCGCTCGCCCTGGCCGGATGCGGAGGGGGCGGGGCGGGTACCGATGACCGTGCCCCCAGCGACAAGGTCGCCTACACGGCCTGGAAGGAATGGACCAAGTTCGGCCGCGCCACCGTCGTCTATGGCGGGCAGGCCAACGGCTATACCAACCGCTACGGCATGACCGAGCGCAGCGAGCCCTTGTCCAGCCGCGTCGGCGAATACTGGGCGGCGTGCGGCCGGCCGGAGTGGAACGGCAGCTCGGGCAAGCCTTGGTCGGGCGCCTTCGTGACGTGGGTGATGCTCAAGTCGGGCTACGGCGCCTCGCAGTTTCCGCGCGAGGGCCGCCACGGCAGCTACCTGGCCTCGCTGTACGATCGCGAGCGCGCGTCGCGCAGCGCGCCCTTCGTGCTCCACGCGCCGAACGAGTATTCGCCGAAGCCGGGCGACCTCGTCTGCTCGGGCTCCGCCGGTCCGACCTGGCGCCACGCCGACCCGCGCACCGCGCAGCGCCGCATCGACAACACGGCGGCCCATTGCGACATCGTCACCGAGGTGCGTGGCGGCTACGTCCACGCGGTCGGCGGCAACGTCA
>JBILYJ010000488.1:0-4256 GCA_044377795.1 Reyranella sp.
TGGCGAGGCGCCTGTGAACGGCAATCCGGGTCCGATCCTCGAAGTCCGCGACCTGCACACGCAGTTCAGCACCCTCGACGGCGTCGTGCGTGCCGTCGATGGCGTGTCGTTCGACGTCGCCCGCGGCGAGACCCTGGGCATCGTGGGCGAATCGGGCTGCGGCAAGTCGGTGACGGCCATGTCGATCCTGCGGCTGATCCCACCCGAGACCGGCCGCATCTCCTCGGGCTCGATCAAGTTCGAGGGCGAGGAACTTACGACCCTCTCCGAGGAGGAGATGAAGCGGCTGCGCGGCCATCGCATCTCGATGATCTTCCAGGAGCCGATGACCAGCCTTAACCCGGTCCTCACCGTCGGCACCCAGATCGCCGAGAACGTCGTGCGTCATCTCGGCGTATCGTGGAAGGCGGGCCGTGAGCGGGCCTTCGAGATGCTCGACCTGGTGCGCATCGCTGATGCGCGGCGCCGGCTCGACGAGTATCCCCACCAGCTTTCGGGCGGCATGCGCCAGAGGGTCATGATCGCGATGGCGCTCTCCTGCGATCCTCAGGTCCTGATCGCCGACGAGCCGACGACGGCGCTCGACGTCACCATCCAGGCGCAGATCCTCGACCTGATGATCGAGCTCAAGGAGAAGACCGGCACCGCGATCGTCCTGATCACGCACGATCTCGGCGTCGTGGCCGAGACGACCGAGCGGGTGGTGGTCATGTACGCCGGCCGCAAGGTCGAGCAGGCGCCGGTCGAGGCCCTGTTCGAGGAGCCGCTGCATCCCTATACGCGCGGCCTGATGGGGGCGATCCCGCGGCTCGACGTCGAGGCCGATGCCGCCGGCACGCGGCCCCGCCTGCAGGAGATCCCCGGCCTCGTGCCGATCCTGACCCAACCCATTATTGGCTGCGCCTTCGCGCCGCGCTGCGGCTTCGCGACCGACCGGTGCCGCAGCGAGAGGCCGCCGCTGGTCGATGCCGGGGCGGGCCATCTGGTGGCCTGCTGGGAAGTCGACCGCGTCAGGAGAGCGGCATGACCGACGCGCCCGTCCTGCAGGTCGAAGGGCTCGTGAAGCACTTCCCGATCCATGGCGGCCTGCTGCAGCGCCAGGTCGGCGCGGTGAGGGCCGTCGATGGCGTCACCTTCTCGATCCGCCGCGGCGAGACGCTCGGCCTGGTGGGCGAATCGGGCTGCGGCAAGTCGACGATCGGCAAGGTCGTGCTGAAGCTGATCGAGCCCACCGCCGGCAAGATCGTGCTGGCGGGCGAGGACGTGACTGCGCTCAAGCCCGGCGCCATGTGGACCCATCGTCGGCGCATCCAGACGATCTTCCAGGACCCGTACTCATCCATGAACCCGCGCCTGCCCTCGGGCACGATCGTGGGCGAGCCACTGGAGAATTTCGGCATCGCCCGGGGCGCGGCGCGCGACGACCAGGTGGCGCAGCTGTTCCGCCGGGTCGGCCTGAGGCCCGAGGCGATGCGCAAGTACGCCCACGAATTCTCCGGCGGTCAGCGCCAGCGGCTGGGCATCGCCAAGGCGCTGTCGGTCAATCCCGACGTGATCGTGGCCGACGAGCCGGTCTCGGCGCTCGACGTGTCGGTGCAGGCGCAGGTGCTGAACCTGCTGATCGACCTGCAGGAAGAATACGGGCTCGCCTATCTCTTCATCAGCCACGACCTCGCGGTCATGCGGCACATCAGCCACCGCATCGCGGTGATGTATCTCGGCCGTATCGTCGAGTTGACCGACAAGCGCACGCTCTTCACGCAGCCGCTGCACCCCTATACCGAGGCCCTGCTGTCCGCGGCGACCGCGCCCGACCCGAAGCGCCGCCGGCAGAGGAAGAAGATCGTTCAGGGCGACGTCCCGAGCCCCGCAAAGCCTCCGCCCGGCTGCCATTTCCACACGCGCTGTCTCTATGCGACCGCAGAATGCCGCGTGACCGACCCGCCGTTGCTCGAGGTGGCGCCCGGCCATCACGTCGCCTGCCTGCGCCGGCCCATCGGCGGTGATCCGGGACCGCTCAGCGTTCCGTAGGGCTGTGACGAGTCAGGACTGTTCGAACAGCAGGACGACCTGATCCTCGGCGACCGAATCGCCTTCGCCGACGCGAAACTCCACGATCCGGCCCTTCCTGGGCGCGAGGATCGGGATTTCCATCTTCATCGATTCGAGGATGAGCAGGACGTCGTCGGTCTCGACCTCGATGCCGACGGCTCCCTCGATCTTCCAGACGGTGCCCGAGATTTCCGATTTGAGCGGAACGGCTTTCATGTGCGCCTCACTGCGGCTCGATGTTGAGTTCGCGGACGGCCTGCGTGAGCAGCGGTCCCATCTCGCGGATGAAGGTCGCGAAGCTGGCGCGGTCCTGCGCGCCCTCATCGAGGCCGAACTTGTCGACGAATTCCCGCATGCGTGGCTGCGCGTTCATCTCGACCATCCCGGCCGACAGCGCCTCGACGACCGGTGCGGGCGTGCCGGTCGGCGCGACGCAGCAGACCATGCTTTCGAGCAGGAGGTAGGGATGAGTGGCACCCTGCTCGTGGAAGGTCGCCACGTCGGGCAGTCGGCGCGAGCGCGTGCTGGTCGGCACGGCGACGGGCCGGGCGCTTCCGGCCTGGATCGCCGGCCATGCGCCCTGCAAGGTCGAGCAGGCGGCCTGCGTGACGCCTGCCGAGAGATCGGCCCACATCGGCGCTTCCCCGCGATAGTGCACCGGCTCCATCTGGAGGCCGAAGATGTCGTTCAGCTTCATGCAGAAGATGTGGGCGAGCGAGCCGATGCCGGTGGTGCCGAAGCTGGTCTTGTTCTTCCTCGCATAGGCGACGAGGGCAGCGAGATCGCTGTTGCCTGGCACCGATGAGTGGACGCAGAGCGGCACCTTGCCGGCCGAGAGCATGGAGACGGGCGTGAAGTCCTTCGCCGCATCGTAGGGGACGCTCTTGAAGACCACCTGGTTCTGGAACATCGCCGTCGAGTTCGTGAACAGCAGCGTGTAACCGTCGGGTTGCGACTTGGCGACGATGTCGCCGGCGATCATGGAGCCGGCACCCGTGCGATTCTCGACGACGAAGGGTTTGCCGTACCTGGTCGTGAAATGCTCCGCGGCCAGGCGTGCGAACAGATCGGTCAGTCCGCCCGGCGCATAGCCGCAGACGAACCGTACCGGCCTGTTTGGCCAGTCCGCCGACTGGCCGAAGACGCCCGCAGGCATCAGAGCGCCGGTCGCCGCACCGGCTGCCATGAAGCGGCGGCGCCTGATCCTCCCGTGGACCATCATGTTCTTTCTACTGGTTATTGTCCGGACATCGTATGATACTTGCTAGTCAACAAGCAAGTCACGAGCGGATGGCATGATCCCGGCGACCGAAGAGTCCATCGTCCCCAGGCCGCGCCGCACACAGGCGACACGCCGCAAGGAATCGGACCGTCGCATGTTGCGCGCTGCAGCCCGGCTGTTCGCCGAACGCGGCGTGTCCGGCACGAGCCTGGCTGATGTCGGTGTGGCGGCCGGTTACAGTCGCGGCCTGCCGGTGGAGCGCTTCGGCACCAAGCTGGGGCTCATCACGGCGCTGCTCGACGCGATGGACGCATGGTTCCAGGTGCATACGGCGCGGCTGCTCGACGGAGCCAAGGGCATGCGGGCGGTCGAGCTGCGCATGGACGCGCATCTCGCGAGCGTGGAGCGCGACGCCACGTCTACCGCGGCGCTCTATTCGATCTACACGGAATCGCTGTTCGCCATGAGCGAGCTGCAGCCGCATGTCGCGCTTGTCACGGGTCGCTGGTGCGAAGGGCTTGCCGACAACCTTCGCGAAGCGCGTCGCGCAGGGGAGATCGGCAGACGCGTCGATTGCGACGGCGAGGCTCGCTTCCTGCTCGCGGCCATGCGTGGCCTGGTCATCCAGTACCTGCTCGATGGCTCCGATGCCGACTTCGCGCGGTCCAAGAAGATCCTCCTGTCCCACCTGGAGCGTCTGCAATGACCGCCTGGCGCGACGAGCGGATCCCGGCCCCCGACGACTGCGTGCTGCGGCCTTTGCTCGACCGGCGGGCCCATGAGACCCCGGACAAGGTCTTCGTGCAGTTCGCCGATGGAGGCGCCACCTGGACATATCGCGAGCTGCGCGATCAGGTGCGCGAAACGGCGGCGGCGCTGCAGGCCCTGGGCGTGCGGCAGGACGAGCCGGTCCTTACGTGGCTGCCCAACGGGCCGGAAGCGCTGCGCATCTGGTTCGCCATCAACTATCTCGGCGCGATCT
>JBILYJ010000492.1:0-4232 GCA_044377795.1 Reyranella sp.
CTCGGGTGTTGTGCACGAACAGAGCACAGCGCACCGTGCTTCTTGACACACTAGCACATCGTCATACCATAAACTCAGATGCCTCGGTGAAGCAGCCAAAATGGATCAATATCCCGAGGTTTAAGTCAAAATGGATGCAACGGCGCCTGGGAGAAGACATGACAGCGTTTGAGTGGCCCGTGGCCGCGCCGATCGACCTTTCGACCTATCCACGCCGCGACCTTTACGAACACTTCCTTACCTTTGAGATTCCCGTGACAACGCGGACGGTGCAGCTCGACATCACCCAGCTGCAATCCTACGCGAAGGGGCATGGATACCGATTCTCTCTGACGATTGGTATGATCATCACGCGCGCCGTGAACCACGTGCCGGAACTGCGCCATCGCATCCAAGATGGCGTGCTGGTCGAATTTAAGAAGATCATCCCGTCCTTCACCATCCTCTCCGAGGACAAGTTGCTTTATTTCTCGAAGGGTGTTTTCACGGACAACTTCGTGGAGGACTACGCCGCCAATCTCGAAATCCTGGAGCGGGCCGCAAAGGGGCTCGAACAGAATGTCGGTTCGGGCAACCAGGGTCAGATCTTCATCACCAACAATCCTTGGAACAGCTTTACCTCGTTGCAGTTCCCCTACACCAGCAAGTTCGCCTCGGTTCCCGTTTTCGGGATTGGTAAGATGTACAAGGATGGCGCGTCCACCAAGGCCGCGCTGGCGCTCCAGAACCACCATGGCCTGACCGATGGCTACCACATCGGGCATTTCCTGCATCACCTCGAGCGTCACCTGAAGGACCCGAGCCTGCTGGAGCGGCCCTTCGCCTCGACCTTTGCGTGAGCGCGACATCATCCCGCCGCGTCGGGACTCGGGGCAGGCCGTATTGCCGGGACTGTTGCTGACATGAATGCCGAGGCCTCAACCACGGAGAAGGCGCCGTTCGTGTCCGGCTCGCTAGCGCGCCACGTCCTGGTCATGGCGTCGACCGGCGCGGTCGGCATGACGGCGGTCTTCCTCGTGGACCTTACCGACTTATTCTTCCTGTCGTTGCTGAAGAACACGGCCGTCACTGCGGCGATCGGCTACGCCGGGACGCTTGTCTTGCTCAATATCGGGGTCGCCATCGGCAGCAGCATCGCGGCCGCGGTGCTGGTGGCCAGGAACGTCGGGGCGGGAGACCTCGATCGCGCTCGGAAACTCGCAAGCTGTTCGTTGGCGTTCGGTCTCGGGCTCGCCGCCATGCTCACCGTCGTGATTGTATTAGGGGCCGATGCGTTCCTGTCCCTGCTCGGGGCCCAAGGCGAGGCAAAGAGGCTGGCGCTCGTCTTCCTCTGGACCCTGTCGCCCGGCTACGTGCTCGCGGCCGGGGAGCTCTGCTGCGCGGGAATCCTTAGGGGGCTCGGCGACGCCAGGCGCGCGATGTCGCTCACGCTTGTGGCCGCTGTAGTGACACTCTGCCTGGACCCGCTGCTCATCCTGGTCCTGGGAATGGGTATCCAGGGTGCTGCGATCGCGACTACGCTAGGCTTCCTCGCCTCGTCTTCGCTCGGCTTCCGATACCTGGTGAAGGCTCATCGCTGTCTGGTCCCGGTGGGCACGGCTGACCTGCGAGAGAGCTTCCGGCCATTCTGGGCAATCGCCTACCCGGCGATCCTCAGCCAGCTCACGATGCCTTTCGCGAATTCGTACCTGATGTACCTCATGGCGGGCTTCGGCAACGAGGCGGTCGCGGGGTTCGCGATCGTCTGCCGCCTGATCCCAGTGGCCTATGCCATCATCTTCGCGCTCCAGGGTGCGGTGGGCCCGATCATCGGCCAGAACGCCGGCGCGCGAGAGCACAGTCGGATCCGGAAAACGCTCGACATCAGCCTCGTTCTGTCGAGCTTCTACGCACTCTGCGTGTCGTCCGTCCTCTTCCTGTTCAGTGCCGAGATCGCAACCCTCTTCAACGCGGTGGGAAGGACCGGCGAGATCGTCGTCTTCTTCTGCAATTTCATCGCCATCAGCTGGGCTTTCGTCGGGGCCCAGTTTCTCGCGAATGCAGCGTTCAACAACCTGGGACATCCCAGGCTGTCCCTGGCTTTCAGCTGGGGGCGGGCATCGCTCGGAACCATCCCCTTCGCCTTCGTCGGCGCGAGGATCGGCGGAGCGGAGGGGCTCCTCGCCGGCAATGCCGCCGGGGCCATCCTGTTTGGCATCGCCGCGCTCGTCACGGCCTATGTCATCGTCGGCAGGAGCGCCTCAACCAAGGGCCCGTAAACGGCGGTCCCGCGTTCAGCGGCGGATCTCCACGGGCAGGCGATCGAAGCCACGGATGAAGTTTGAGTACTGCCGCTCGGGCGTGCCCGCGACGTCGATCACGAGCTTCTGTGCGAGAATCTCTTCCCACAGGATCCGAAGCTGGAGCGTTGCAAGCCGGTCCCCAACGCACCGGTGAATGCCGGCACCGAAGGAAAGGTGCTTGTGCGGCTTCGGCCGGCCGACGATGAAGCGGTCCGGGTCGGCGATGACGGTTTCGTCCCGGTTGGCCGACACATACCAGAGGACGACGCG
Organism: Reyranella sp.; assembly: GCA_044377795.1. GTDB lineage: Bacteria > Pseudomonadota > Alphaproteobacteria > Reyranellales > Reyranellaceae > Reyranella. Next base: position 2,553 of record JBILYJ010000492.1, read on the forward strand.
GTCGTTCCCCCTTATCTTCTGCCCCCGGAACTCGACGTCGCGGGTCGCCGTCCGGCACATGTGTATGATCGGTGTCTGGTAGCGAATGATCTCGCCGACGAGGCTAGGGATCAGGGACGTCTGCGCGGCGACCTTTTTGTGCTGGTCGGGGTTGTCCGAGAGTGCCAGGACACCCCCGGACATCGAGTTGCGCGTCGTGTCGTAACCGCCCACGAGGAGGAGAACCAGGTTTCCGATGTACTGGTTTTCCGACATACCCTGCATCGCCGGGTTGTGGGCCATCATCGAGATGAGATCGGGCTTGGGTTCCTGCGAGGCCCGTTCGCGCCAAAGCTCGGAGAAGGCGCCGGCCATTTCGTGCAGGACCTTCTCGCGCGCCGCGTCGGACGTCACGGGCGCGTTCGGCGCGGAGTAGTCGCACACCAGCGCATCAGACCAGAACGCCAGGGTACGGCGCTCGGCCAGCGGAAAGTCGAACAGCGTTGCAAGCATCGTGACAGTGAGCTCGGCGGAAACCCGGTCGACCCAGTCGAAGGTCTCGCCGCGCGGGAGCTCGGACAGGACCTGCCGCGTCCTCTCCCGGATGGCGATCTCGTAGCTCGCCAGGTTGGTCGGGGCCGCGACCGGCGCGATGGTGCGGCGCTCGATCGTATGCCTCGGCGGATCTCTGGAAATGAAGCTGTCGCGCAACCGGTTGTCGATTCGGATACCGCCCCGGGACGAGTCGGAGGAAAAGACCAAGTGATCCAGTTCAACTTCCTGCACGTCCTCGAAACGCGTGATGGACCAGTAGGGCCCGTAAGGGCTGGCGTGGCAGTAATTCACGGGCCGCTCGCGGCGAAGCAGCCTGAAACGCGGCCCCCAAATATCTTGCTCGAAGAGGAGGGGATCGCTGACGTCGAGGTCTGCGTCCGGGGTAAGGCTTTCGACGTTCATTGTCCTGGATCCTGATTGGCCTGACACCAACTTCGCGGCTCGAGAAGTCGCTTTTAAAGGGCTGTGGCTGCGGACACCAGCGGGGTGGATGCGCCAGGTGCGGCGCGACAATCAAGGAGAGACACAGCGTCAATCAGGGTGAGACTGCGCCGGGGTGGGCTGACGAAGGGAGGGCTTAAGCCCGACCGGAGGTAGTCCACCCCGGCGGCGATTTTTCTAAAACTCGTCTGGCGGTTACGAGCGACCGGGTGAAGCTGCTGATTCGTCTCAATGCTCGAGGGATCAGCATTTGCCCGGCCTCTACGTCACCGACCACCAGATGAGGCTGTACATGAGTTTCCGACCAACCACTGACACTGTCGACACCGCGGTTGCCAAATCTGGCCTCTCGCGGGCAACCGGCTACCGGATCGAGGCTGATCCACGATTGCCGTCGCAGAAGAAGGCTCGGCGCGGCCGGCGGCGGCCCGATCCTCTGGCCGAGGTCTGAGACGCCGAGATCGTGCCGATCCTGAACGCGCCACGCGGCCCATAATATTTCCCGCCTGAACGGCACATCCAGGAGCGCCTCGCAGGGGCACGCGGGACCAGCAGCAAGCGCGCATCCGGGACGGCGACGGCGATGCAGGTTCAGTCACCGCAAAAAGTTCAGGCCGCGCGGCGCTCGAAGAGATGGCGCAGGCCAGGGCATTGCCGGCGCAGGACGGTCACCTGATGTCGCAGGGCGACGAGTTCGAGTTCCAG
>JBILYJ010000494.1:0-4228 GCA_044377795.1 Reyranella sp.
CTGAACGACAAGCCTATCGCCAACGATACGGCGACGGTGGGAGAAGGCGACCTCGATGCCGAAGGGACGTTGAAGCTTTCGGCCGGGCGCAAGCGCCACGTCCTGGTACGCGCCGTCTAGAAACGCTCAGGGCGCGCGCTGCATCTCCGGCGAACCGATGGGCTGACCCGGTGCCTCCGTGCCGGCCTTGGGCGGTGAACTGAAGAACTCGCGAAGAGCCCCCGGCGCCATCGCCGACATCATGTTGACGTCGGTCTTCAGGTCGTCGAACGGACCATGAAGCTGGTAGGAGACGGCGAACATCCCGCCGTCCTTGCCACCGGTCAGAAGCGGCCCGAGCAGCGGTACGTTGGACAGGAGATTGTTCAGTGCGAAGGCCGGCACGACGATGCCGTTCAGCCGTGCGGTATCATTGCCAAGGTCAATAACGCCCTGCGTCGTCAATCCGATCGACTGGCCGCTGGTGCGGCCGTTTCGGATCTGAATGACATCCCCCGCCTTGGTCAGGTTGGCGCTCAGGCTGTCGAACTGTTGCAGTGCATTGCCCGCGCTGTTCAATCCGTCGATCGCGGAATTGAGCGTGCCGATGTCGCGGCGGGCCGTCATCCTCTGGAGTCGAAAGGGGCCCATCTTGAGCGTGCCGTCGAGCGGCGGATCTGCCCAGGTGTCGTTGAACTTCCCTTCGATGTGCAGATAGCCGCCGACCAGCCCATCGATCCAGCCGGCTTCGGTGAGCAGCTGGCCGAAGTCGGCGACGTAGAAGAACAGCGTGCGGCCCTGGGCGACCGGCGTGATCCGAAGGGTCGTCCCCTTGCCGCCGCCCATCGTGAGGTCGGCCGAGGCAACCCTGTCGCCAACGAGTTCGAGGCGACCGTTGAGATAGCCCAGAGCCCCTCGCTTCACGATGACGTTCTGCAGCTGGATTTGGGCCTTGGTGTTGGTACGTGAGACCGAGGCCGCGCCCTTCGGTTCACGGGCCGCGACCTGGTTGCGGTTGTGCAGCATGTCGCGCACACGCTGAAGCTCCAGCGCCTGCCCCTTGATCGCAATGTCGACGCCGCCCGCACTACGCCGCCAGTCGACGGCAATGTCGGTCTGGCCGAGCTTGATCTGCTGCAGGCTGATCTGCTGCACGCTGCTGTCGTCGCCGAATCGCACCTGTCCCTTGACCTGCAATCCGCCGCCGCGTCCATCGAAGTCGGCCGTCGTGATCTTGCCGCCGGCGGCGAGTTTCAGCGTCATGGTCGTGAGCGACTCCGTGCCCGCCTCCTTGTTCCACGCCAGAGGCAGCACCGACAGCTTCGCGGCCTTCATGTCAAAACGACCGCCGACTTCGCCGGTCCCGTTGGTCGCGACCTGATAGTGCAGGGTCGTGCCGATAGGGCCCACGACATAGGGTTCGATCGAGGGGAACCCGGCCTTCTCGACGAGGCTCGCAGGGACCGTCCCTTTCACGTCGTACCGTCGGCGGAACGGCGCCTTCGCCGCGAACATCTCGCGCCAGGTGACGTCGACGGCACTACCGTCGAGTTTGCCCTGCCCCACGACACTCAGCTCGGAATTGCCGTACTTCACCCGCGCCGTCGCATCGGTGAGATCGACATCACCCAATACGTCCTTCAGCGAAAACGCGGTGAGCTGCGCGTCGGCCGCGACGTCGATCTCGGCGACGGTCAGCGCATCGATCAGCGGGAAGCTCAGCGACACGTCGACCGCGACCTGGCCGCCCAGGCGACGATGGTCGTAGAGCGTTTCCTTGGGCAGCCCGAGCCGCGGCCGCGCGAGGAAGCGCATTACGTCCTGCGCCGAGCCGGTGATCGGCAGGCGGATCGCCGCCATCTGCGGCGCCGGCTTGTCGAGCCCCGTAAGGTCGATCGTGCCGTCGGTCACCTTGAGGTTGACCGCGCCGCCGCGCGCAATGTCGAAGTGCAGATTTCCATTCTCGTAGCGTGCCTTCCCGGAGACATCCTGCATCTCGGGCATGTGCGGCATGTACCGGACGGTCAGGCCGCCATAGTCGAGAAAAGCCGCCATGCGGTCCATCTTGATGTCGGCGATATAGTCGACGGGCGCGCTCGCCGCGAATTCGGCGGCGACGTCGATGGTGCCGGCCGTGACGTTGGTGATTGCCCACCGGCGACCGCCTTCGGCGAACTCCAGCGGCCAGTAGTCAGCCAGTCTGTCGACCGGGATCTGCCGGATCTCGGCGCGGCCGGCGAAGTGACGCGTTTCGGAGACACGGTGGCCGGCGCCGGTGACAACCACCCTCGCCGCGCCGAAGTCGAAGTCGACGCGCTCGATCCGGGAGGTATGCTCGACATTGTCGATGCTGAACCGCGCATCCATCGAGCGCACCCGATGCGCCACCGGCAGGATGCCCGGCAGGGTCACGCTGCCATTGGCACCGTTGATGTCCACGGCCACCGTCTTGACCTCGCCCTTGCCCGTGCCCTCGATCTGCAGGCGTCCCGACAGGGCAAGGTCGACACCGCGCAGAATGGCGAGATCGGAGGAAAGATCGGCGAATATCCAGGGCTTGAATCCCGAGACCTTGGCCTCCAGCGAGATCCGGCTGCGATCGCGGGTGTAGACACCGGACAGCGAGAGGTCGACCGGGTCGCCATGACCGGCGAACCGGGCATTGGCCGTGATGGATACGCCCGCGATGTCCCGCCGCAGCTCGGCGCTGGCCTGCGGCGCATTCCAGCTCAGCCCCGTTTTCAGATCCCGGATGGTGACGTCGGCCCGTTCGATCACCACCGAATCGAGCTGGCCGATCAGCGATTTGTAGTTGGGCTCCTCCAGCAGCTGGTCGACCAGGATCGATATCGCCTCGCCCTGCGCGCCACCCTCCGGCGACGTGAAGATTCGCTGAAAGGCTCCGCCCTCGCGGGCGACGTCGGCCTCGATGACAGGCCGGATGATCGCGATCGAAGTCGGCAGGAGCATGCCCTGGACCACCGACCGAGGTTCGAAGGTAAGAGCCGCCTCGGGGGCGGTGGCGATGACCTGATTCTGCCCGTTCGTGAACCGAAGCCCCGTGAACGCCAGCCTGATCGGCCGGCTTATGCCGCTCCATTCGAAGAAAATCCGGTCGAAATCCGGATGGATGTCGTTGCCCGGCGCGTCGATCAGCCGGGCGATGCGAGGCTTCATGAAGTCGAGGTCGACGGGACCGGCCATCAGCCGCAGCGCCGCGACGACCACCAGCGCGGTCGTGGCAAGCACCAGACCGACCGCAATACGAAGAACTACCCGGTAGGTCCGCTTGACCAAACTCGACTCTTCCGTTCCTTGACGACGGCGGCACGCTTGGGCAAGCGTTGCGCCTCACAAGAGAATTTACCCGTCGACACATTGAATGTCTTGGCTTTCGACTGCCCGCCTACCACGTCCGCACGACCCGGAGCGGCAAGCCGTGGCGTGGACACGCTGGGATGAGCGCGCCGCGCGGCCTGACGATCCCGCGGCCATTGCGTTGCTCGACGCGCTGTTCGGCAACAGTCCCTACCTGACGGAAACGGCCCTACAGAGCCCGGGTTTTATGACCGATCTATGGCGTCATGGTCCGGACGCCGTGGCCGCCGACCTGACGGCCGAACTGGCCGCCGTGCGAAGGGAAGCCTCCACGGGCGCCACACCGGCCGAGATCGCCTCCCGACTCCGGCGCCTGAAGCGCCGCGTGGCGCTCGCGGTCGCCGTCGCCGACATCGCTGGCGCCTGGCCGCTCGACCGCATCACAGGCCAGCTCAGTGACTTCGCCTCGGGTTGCCTGTGTGCCCTCACCGACTCGATCCTCCTGCAGCTCGAACGCGACGGACAGCTCGTGCTCGGCGGAAAGCCCGACGCCGCGGCCTTCACGGTCCTGGGCATGGGAAAGCTGGGCGCCGGCGAACTCAATTATTCGAGCGATATCGACCTGATCCTCTTCTACGACCGCGATGCCCCCGCGCTGGCGGGAAACGAGCAGTTGTCGCGCCATTTCGTGCGCGCGGCACGCTTGCTGGTCCAGCTCATGTCGGAGACGTCGGCCGACGGCTACATCTTCCGGACCGACCTGCGGCTGCGCCCCGACCCTGGCTCCACCCCGCTGGCCATGTCCGTCCAGGCGGCCGAACTCTACTACGAGAGCGTCGGCCAGAACTGGGAACGCGCCGCCATGATCAAGGCGCATCCCGTGGCCGGCAACGATGCCGTGGGGGCGGCCTTCCTCACCGACATGACGCCC
>JBILYJ010000493.1:0-4228 GCA_044377795.1 Reyranella sp.
TGTCGAGCGCCATGCCCCAGCCGCCGCGATGGCCGTCGCGTGCCTTCTCGTCGAAGAACTGCTCGTGGGTCAGGGTGAGGATTGTGCCGTCGTTATCCGGCTTCAGGTCGATCGTGACCTGCGACTCACGCTCCGGGGTGCTTTGCCAGGCCCAGGAGAAGACGAGCCTGGTCGGCGGCGCGATCTCGCGATAGACGCCGCTCACGCTGTGATGCTCGTCGTCCGGCGTCCAGAACTGGACGCGGAAACGGCCGCCGACCCGGAGGTCGGTCTCGGCGATGGGAGGGCGGTGATGGCCGGTGACGCCCCACCAGCGGATCATTTTTTCGGGCTGCGTCCAGGCTTCGTAGACTTTCTCGGGCGGGGCGTTGAGGCGGCGCTTGAGGGCGAGGCTGGGCTTGCTGGCCATTTGTCGTCTTCCTCCAGGAAGGTGGCAAGGCGGTCGAGCTGTTGAGTCCAGTAGTGCTGATAGTGGGCGAGCCAGTTCATCGCCTGCTCCATCGGCTCTGCCTTGAGCTGGCAGGTCACGGTGCGGCCCGACTTGGAGCGCACGATCAGGCCGGCGTCGGAGAGCACGTCGAGATGCTTCATGATGGCCGGCAGCGAGACCGGGAAGGGCCGCGCCAGCTCGCTGACCGTGACCGCTTCCTCCGCATCGAGACGGGCCAGGAGCGCCCGCCGCGTCGGGTCGGCGAGGGCGGCGAAGGTGCGGTCGAGGAGGGCGCTTTGATTGTTAACCATAAAGTTAACAATTAGGTACCGACCCTGCAGGAGTCAAGCGGCGGCTGTTGCTATCCGAGCTTCTTGATCAGCGCCTGTGCGGCGGCGGGATTGCGGACCTTGGCGCCGGAGATGAAGTAGACGAAGGCGTCGCCCTTCCTGGCCCAGGCCTTGGCGCGCTTGGCCCAGTTATCGATGTCAGCGGGCTTGTAGCCGGTCTTCACCTTCTCCTCGGACTGCATCAGCCGGGCATAGGTGAAGTCGGCGGTCGGCTCGTCGACCTCGGGGAAGTCCTTGTCGTGGGCATAGACGATCGCGGCCTTGTACTTGGCGGCGAGAGCGTAGAAGCGCTCGTCCTTGAAGCTGTCGTGCCGAACTTCCAGCGCATGACGCAGCGGCAGTTTGCCGACCTCGCGTGGCAGCAGCTTCAGGAACGCCTCGAAATCGTCGGGATCGAACTTCTTGGTGGCCATGAACTGCCAGTTGATCGGCCCCAGCCGGTCCTTGAGTTCGACCAGCCCCTGCGTCACGAAGCGCTGCACCGATTCGCCGGCATCGGCCAGCACCTTCCGGTTGGTGCAGAAGCGCGAAGCCTTCACCGCGAACACGAAGCCGTCCGGCGTCTCGTCGCGCCACTTGGCCCAGCTCGCCGGCTTGAAGCTCGAATAATAGGTGCCGTTGATTTCGATCGAGGTCAGCTGGCGACTGGCATATTCCAGCTCGCGCTTCTGGGTCAGGTCCTCGGGATAGAAGACGCCGCGCCACGGCTCGAAGGTCCAGCCGCCGATGCCGACGAAGATTTTTCCACTCATGGCGGAAGTATAGCGCGAAAAAAGACGAAAAATTCCGGAATGCGGTTGGACATGAATGAACCGAAGCGCATTTCCCGCCGTAGACAGCGTGGCCTTAGGGAGCTGTGCGTACAGGCTTTTGGGGTGTGTGTTGGCTGATTCAGATGATGCAGGCGCGTCAGGCCTGTCGATACTCGTTGTCGAAAGCGACCCGGCAGCCCGCGGCCTCCTCGTGGACCATCTGCGGCGCCAGGGTTTCAGGATCGTGGAAGCCGAGCATGGCGGCGCCGCGATCAGGACGGCCGCCGCCCAGCCGTTCGACTATGTGGTTGTCGATATCGACTGGGTGGGCGTCAGCGATGGCGCGGCCCTGGCGCGATGGACGAGGACCAACCGGCCGCAGACGAAGGTCGTCCTGTCCTCCACGACCCCGTCGCACTGGTTCCCCGCCGGCAGCGCGATGGCCGGCCTGCCGCTCGTCAGGAAGCCGTTCAGGCAGGAAGACCTCGATCGGGTTCTCTCGCCGGGGGCGGTTGCGCCGACCGCGGGGGCGTGACGTCGATCTGCGGATCGACCGGGCTGGAGACGCCGTTGGCCGCTGACGAGTGATCGTGCAGGCCGCTCGCGACAGGTCGGAGCGGCTCACGTTGACTCACTCCATCTCTGGCAGTCTTGTGTGGCGATCCGGGGATATCCCGGTCGCAGCCGCATCTGCTTCGGTCACGAGGAACGTCATGAAGATCTACCACGCCCCAAACACCCGCTCGGTCCGCATCGTCTGGCTGTTCGAGGAGTTGGGGCTGCCGTACGATCTTGAAAAGCACAAGCTCGGGGATCCCGGCATGCGCTCGCCCGAGTACCTCAAGGTCCATCCCATGGGCCGGGTGCCGGCTCTGCAGGATGGCGACACCACGATCTTCGAGTCGGGTGCGATCGTTCAGTATGTTCTCGCCAAGTATGGCAAGGGGCGCCTCGTGCCGGATACTTCCTCGCCGGATTTCCCGCAGTATCTGCAATGGCTGCATTACGCCGAGGGCATGATCATGCCGCCGGTGAACATCATCGTGGTCGAAACCATCCTGCTTCCGCCGGATCGTCGCAATCAGGTGAACGTCGACCGAGCCACGAAACTCCTGTCGCGCATGCTCGGCGCCATCGACGTCCATCTCGCCGGGCGCGAATTCCTGGCCGGAGACTTCAGCGGCGCTGACATCATGACCGGGCATGCCTGCGCCGTGGCGTCCCGGCTTGGAGCGGACGTCTCCGACAAGCCGAACGTGGCCGCCTACATCGAGCGATTGAACGCGCGGCCGGCCCTGAAGCGCGCCTGGGCGGCATGATGTCCCGGGCGGTCGACACCGGGACGGATCAGCTCCTGTGCGCGGTGGTGGACCACGTCGCCACCGTGTCGTTCAACCGGCCGGAGAAGCGCAACGCGCTGGGCGATGTCGTCACGCCCGCGCTGCGCGAGATACTGCTCGTGCTTGAGGCGGATCCGGACGTCCGCGTGATCATCCTCACCGGCGTCGGCAAGTCCTTCTGCGCCGGTGGCGACGTCAAGGGCATGGCCGGCGGAGGTCCCGACGATCGCACGGTCGACGACAAGATTCGCGCGCTCCAGCACCGCCAGCAGACCCTGACCCTGCGCCTGCACGAGCTGGCGAAGCCAACCATCGCCGCCCTGCCGGGCGCCGCGGCCGGGGCGGGCATGTCGATCGCGCTCGCGTGCGACATCAGGATCGGCGCAACCAGCGCCTTCTATGCGACCGGCTTTGCCGCGATCGGGCTCTCGGGCGACTACGGCGGCTCGTGGCAACTCACGCAGATCGTCGGCCCGGCGAAGGCAAAGGAGATCTACTTCACCGGGCGCCGCGTTTACGCCGACGAGGCACTGGCGCTGGGCCTGCTGAACGAGGTCGTCGCCGACGAAGACCTGGCGACCCGGGTGGCCGAGCTGGCGAAGCAGATCGCCAGCGGCCCGCCGCTCGCCCTCCGCTACATGAAGCAGAATATCAACCGTGCGACGCAGGCCGATTTCAGGACCTGTCTCGACTGGGAAGCCGATCGCCTGGTCCGTGTCGCGCAGACCCAGGACCACAAGGAGGCGGTGCGCGCCTTCATCGAGAAACGCTCGCCGGTATTCAAGGGCTTCTAGTCGGGCGCGGCGCCTCGACAGCAGCATTGCCACCAAAGGGAAATTCCATGAACGTTCTGGACGCCATTGCAAGCCGCAGGTCGATCCGCGCCTTCCGGCCCGATCCGGTGCCGAAGGACACCATCGAGAAGATCCTGGAGGTCTCGCAGCGCGCGCCAAGCGGGACCAACACCCAGCCGTGGCACGTCTACGTCTGCTCCGGCGCCGTCAAGCAGGCGATCACCGACGACGTGCTCGCGCTCGTCCGCAGCGGCGGCGGCGAGAAGTACGAGGACTACGACTACTATCCGCCGGAGTGGAAGCCTGTGCACCGCGATCGCCGCCGCGGCGTCGGCTGGTCGCTCTATGGCCTCGTGGGCGTCCCCAAGGGGGACCGCGCCGCCAGCGCACGGCAGGCGGCCCGCAATTTTCTGTTCTTCGACGCGCCGGTCGGCCTGTTCGTGACGGTGGATTCCTACCTCGCCCGCGGCAACTGGGCGGATGCCGGCATGTACCTGCAGACGATCATGCTCGCCGCCAGGGCGTTCGGCCTCGACACCTGCCCGCAGGCGGCATGGATCCC
>JBILYJ010000066.1:0-16050 GCA_044377795.1 Reyranella sp.
CCGCCGTCGAACGCATCGAGACGGCGAGCACGCTGCAGATCCGCCGCATCAAGAACAAGTGGGCCGGCCTGCGCTCCTTCGTGCACGACAAGAACCTGGTCGCGGGCTACGACCCCAAGATCCAGGGCTTCTTCTGGCTGGCGGGCCAGGGCGGCTACGGCATCCAGACCGGCTACGCCGCCGGCCAGCTCGCCGCCGCCCTGGCGCTGGGCAAGCCCCTCCCCGCCGAAGTCGCCGACCTCGGCGTCACGGAGCAGTCGCTGTCGCCTGCCCGCTTCACCGTGCCCGACGACGCCTGACCGGGATGACACGGGAATCGACCCTGACTATGGTCGCCCCCGTGTGCCCCCGTGGCGGAATTGGTAGACGCCAGCGACTTAAAATCGCTTGAGCCGAAAGGATCGTGCCGGTTCGAGTCCGGCCGGGGGCACCAAGGGTGCAGGAAGCCCATTAAACCCTGACTTTACTGAGTTTCTTCGCTTCGCAGTGCTACGAAACGTGCTACGAAACGAGGATGAAAATGGCGAAAGTGAAAGGGCTGTTCCAGCGCGGAGGCTACTGGTGGGCCCGCAAGGATGTGCCGAAGCCGTTGCAGGGCATCGTGGGCAAAACCAGCCTTCAGAATACGCTCGATACCAGCGACATCAAGATCGCTCTGGTCCGGTTCCCAGCCGTGATGACTGAGTTCGAGCGGACCATCACCGACGCCCGGGACAAACTGGCCGGGAAGCCGGATTCCGTGGAAAGCATCCGGGAGGCGCTGAGGAACATCGTAATCCACGTTCCGCCGAACCCGTTCGCAGACCTCACCCCTAAGGTCGCCTTGGGGACCATATTTGACGAATGGAAGCGCGCGAAAGAGCCGCGGCCCAACACCGTGACCGAGTATCGCCGGGCGATGGAACTGTTCATCGCGATGAACGGCGACCTCTCCATTACCCGCTAGGCTTGGCGGATTAGTACTTCGCTGCCGATGGCAGGCACTGAATCGGTCGCCGCGGACGCCAATCGTAAGGTCGTCAAGTAGGTCGCTTTGACAGACCTCGGGACTGGTGTAATCATTAGTAGAAGTGTGGGGAGAATATGCAAGCATTTATGGCCGGGCTCACGCTGCCGCTAATGCTGCTGAACGTATTCGGGGGCATCGTTAGCGGCATCTGGTTGGCAATCCTCGGGCAATGGTGGGCAATAGGCGTTGGTCTCGTGGCGATCATCGCGCACATGTTTGTCACCGCCCCCGTGATGCTGCTCGGAATGGTGTTTGGCGCTCCGGGTGCCGCCCTCATTAGTCGCGGTCACAATGTTTTGGCCTTGCCCTTCCTCCTGCTTACCCAACTTTGGACGTACGGAATTATTGCGATCTGGTGCATTGCGTCCTTCCACTACTTCATGTCCAACGCAGACCATCGCACCTATATCCCATTGCTGATTTGGTCCTATGGAGTTGCAACTGGCCCATGGGCTAACCTAAGTCAGCGGGAGTTGCGCGCTGGTGGTGGCGAAGCAGGGCTCATGGCGACATTTTTTGCCCAAATGGCCTACGTTGTGACGGGCCTCGCTTTGGTGTTCGTTACCGCCGCCCCAATGACCTTGCTGATCGTCTTCCTGTCGCTACTCGGCATCGGGATGCTGGCTCAAACGGGATTGGCATACGCCTCTCTGGCCACTCAGAGAGTGCGATAGTCGAGACCCACATGTGGGAATACTAAGCAACCTTAGCAGGGTCTACTGCAAGTTTGTGATTTACGACTTGAGGGAGGGTGCCATAACTGAGCCATCTACTCACCGGGAAGGGAGCTGAAGACTGCCCGGCATCGCTGCAGGCTCTGGTCTGGTTCACCGTCGCCGGCTCACTCTTCGGACACGTGAACGGCAAGGACTGGACCCTGCGCGGCTTTCTCGCAGCGGAGCGCGGATCATTGAAGCTGGCCGTCGCAGATGATGCAAATACTCGGACGGCGCTCGCGCATGCCGCCCTCCGATTCTGCACACGCCCGGTCGAGGAGTTGCGGGGAAAGCGTTGGGACTCGGACCAACTAAATGCGCTGCTGGCCCCCGACTTGGCGGCAGATATGCTCGACTGGATCGATGGGGTATTTGCCGAGGGAGCTGATGTTGGGCGCTTCGCCGCGTTCGCGGCGCTCGCGGAGAAGGAGCTGAAGTTCGATCCGAGGAAACTGTCGCCACAAGACGCCGCGCGGCGCCTGGCGCGGCGAGAAGGCCGTTGGGCAGACGTGTGGACCCGCTTTGCGGCAACCACCGGATACCCCCGTGTCGTTCGTCATCTTGGATTTGAAGATCCCGGATCTCTGTTCGACCATTCGGAGAACCGAGGTTCCTTTCCGAAATTGAATCTCCATGCGGAGACATCCCTACGTGATGCGCTCCGGAAGCTCGAGGAGCGGCCGGTTGCAGATGGCAGGCGTGAGCTTCTCGCATTGGAGAAGGAGCATGCCTGGCGCCTAAAGGCCGTAGCGACGAAATTGAACAACTGGATCGGGCAATTGACCGTAGCGCCGCTCAATTAGATCGGACGAGTCAGGCGGCCATCAACAACCACAACGCCAGAGTTCAGCGATATCAAACGCTCGTGAAGGATTACAACGCCCAAATCGCGAGCTTCAATTCACGCGCAGATGCCCATAACGCTCAGATCAAGCAATTCAACGCCAACTGCGCGAACAAGAAGTACTACGAAAGCGACATGCAGACGGTACGGTCGCGGACCGGATCGTGAGGTAGCTAAGCTTGAAGGGCACGCGCGTTCAGCCCATCAGATCACGCCCGCCCATGTCGGCAAGCTGTTAGAGAACCGAGAAATGGGCGACGGTAGTCAAGGTGTCGGGCCCGAAGCCTGACTATCACAAGGTCATTCGCGGCAACAGTACGCTTAGCATATCCGCTTCGTTTAGTGCTACGATTCTGGGGTGAACTGCTACGAAGGGACCCTAAAACGTCCTTTGTTTATTGGGTTTTTTTGGTCCGGTCTCTCCGTCCGGCCGGGGGCACCAAAGGTGCCGGAAGCGCCGTCAACATCAACACCAGCCTCATGCTGAGGAGCGCTCCGATGGAGCGCGTCTCGAAGCATGGGCACGAGCACCTTGCCTGTTGCCGATCCTTCGAGACGCGGCCGGCGGCCGCTCCTCAGAGTCTGACTCGAAATGAATGCAGCTAAAACAAGAGGCTATGAACAGCCCCGATAACCTCACCCTGAGGAGCATCGCGCAGCGATGCGTCTCGAAGGGTGGGAACGCGCACCTTGCCTGTTGCCCATCCTTCGAGACGCGCCCGGAGTTTACCCCGAGGTATTCGAGGGGCGGCGCTCCTCAGGATGAGGTAAGTGCTTGAATTGATTCAATTCATTTCCGGCCAGCCTCTCAGGATGAGGGGGTGCGGGTCGACTTGAAGCGGAAAGACTCTAGGGGTTTCCCTTTGGGCTTCCCCGCAAGCCTGCCAAACGGGCGGCATCGCGGCTTGATGCGAATGCCGCGATTCGGATCGACTCCGCCATGATCGCCGCCTTCTTCTTCCCGTTCGAGTAGAAGGCGTTCTTCAGATAGGTGAGTTGTTCGTCCAGCTGCTTGCCCTTGACCGCGTCGCCCGCCGCAACGGTCGCGATGACGATCTTCATGATCTGAAAGAGCGCTTCCTCATTCTCAGTGAGGATCGCACTCACCGCCTTCTTGCTGTCCTCTGACATGGGATCCTTGGCGAAAGAGGTAGATCATTGCTGGTGGCGCGACCCAGCCTAGTCCCGGTAGTGACAGGCCGCCCAATGACCCGGGCGCTTTTCCTCGAGGACCGGTGAACGCTGGCTGCAGTCGGGGCGCGCGATCGGGCAGCGGGTGTGGAAGTGGCAGCCCGACGGCGGGCGGATCGGGTTGGGCACGTCGCCTTCCAGCATGATGCGCTTGCGCTTGACCGTCGGGTCGGGGATCGGCACGGCCGAGAGCAGCGCTTCCGAATAGGGATGGATCGGCGTGTCGTAGAGTTCCGCCGCCGGCGCGATCTCGACGACGCGGCCGAGATACATCACCGCGATGCGCGTGGAGATGTGCTCCACCACGCTGAGATCGTGGGCGATGAACAGGTAGGTGAGACCGAACTGTTCCTGCAGGTCCTCTAGCAGGTTGATGACCTGTGCCTGGATCGAGACGTCGAGCGCCGAGACGGGCTCGTCGCAGATCAGCAGCTTGGGTTCGACGGCGAGCGCGCGGGCGATGCCGATGCGCTGACGCTGGCCGCCCGAGAATTCGTGCGGGAAACGCCGCATGTGATCGGGCCGCAGCCCCACCGTCTCGAGCAGCTGCACGACGCGATCTTCCATCGCCTGGCGCGACTTCACCAGCTTATGGATGATCAGCGCCTCGCCGATGATGGCGCCGATCGTGAGGCGCGGATTGAGCGACGCATAGGGATCCTGGAAGATGATCTGCATGTCGCGCCGCATCGCCTGCAGCGCGGCGTGGTCCATCTTCATGACATCGGCGCCCTGGAACCAGACCTCGCCGGAGCTCGGCTCGATCAGGCGCAGGATGCAGCGGCCGGTCGTCGACTTGCCGCAGCCCGATTCGCCCACGACGCCCAGCGTCTCGCCCGCCTCGATGTCGAAGCTGACGCCGTCGACGGCATGGACCTGGTCGACGACGCGCGAGAGGATGCCGCCGCGGATCGCGAAACGCTTGCGCAGGTCGCGGACCGAGAGCAGCGGCCTGGCGGTTTCCGGAGCCTTCGCGGCGGCCTGGGAAGCAACAGGGGCGCTCACAGCACGCACCTCACGTAATGCCCGGGCCCGACTTCCTTGAGGGGCGGCAAGCCCTGGGTGCAGACATCCATGGCAAACTTGCAGCGCGCGGCGAAGCGGCACCCCGGCGGCGGGTCGAGCAGGTTGGGCACGGTGCCGGCGATGGCCTCGAGCCGCTGCTTCTTCTCGGCCGAGCGGTCGACGCGCGGGATCGAGCGGATCAGGCCCTGCGTATAGGGATGCCGCGGATCGCCGAACAGCGCCTCGACCGAGGCCTCCTCGACGACGTTGCCGGCATACATCACCGTCACCCTCTGGCAGGTCTCGGCGACGACGCCCATCGCGTGGGTGATCAGCATGATCGCCATGCCGAACCGCTCCTTCATCTCCTGCATCAGCTCCAGGATCTGCGCCTGGATGGTGACGTCGAGGGCGGTGGTCGGCTCGTCGGCGATCAGCAGCTTGGGCTGGCAGGACAGCGCCATGGCGATCATCACCCTCTGGCGCATGCCGCCGGAGAACTGGTGCGGATAGTCGTGTACGCGGCGTTCGGGGTTGGGAATGTCGACCAGCCGAAGCATCTCCGCCGCACCGGCGATCGCCTGCTTGCGCGACAGCTTCTGGTGCAGCGCGATCACCTCGGCAATCTGGTCACCCACCGTGTAGACCGGATTGAGCGAGGTCATCGGCTCCTGGAAGATGATGGCGATCTCCTTGGCGCGGATCTTGTCCATCTCGTCCATGGACAACGGGATCAGGTCCCGTCCCTGCCACAGGATCTGCCCGGCCTCGAAGCGGCCGGGCGGCATGTCGATCAGCTTCAGCACCGAGCGGGCGGTGACGGTCTTGCCGCAGCCCGACTCGCCCACCACGCCCAGCGTCTCGCCGCGGTCGATGTGTAGGTCGACGCCGTCGACGGCACGCACCATGCCGTCGTCGGTCTTGAACCAGGTCTTGAGACCGCGAATGTCCAGCAGAGGTTCGGCCACGCTACACCAGCCCTAGAGAACGCGCCGCGGATCGAGCGCGTCGCGCAGTCCGTCGCCGATGAAGTTGATCGCCAGCACCGTGATGAAGATGAGGGCGCCGGGAAACAGCGCCCAGTGCGGAGCGATATCGAGATAGTCCTTGGCGTCGCGCAGCACGCTGCCCCAGGTCGGCACGTCCGACGGGAAGCCGAGGCCCAGGAACGACAGCGTCGACTCGGCGATGATGGCGGCGGCGACGTCGATGGTCGCGACCACGATCACGGGCCCCAGCGCATTCGGCAGGATGTGCTGCGTCACCTGGCGCAGGCGCGAGGCCCCGAGCGCGCGGGCGGCCTCGACGAACTCCTTTTCGCGCAGGGACAGGAACTGGGCCCGCACCAGCCGTGCGGCGGACATCCAGCGCGTGCCGCCGATGACCGCGACGATCAGCACGAAGGCGCCGCCCTCGACGCCCAGGACGCCCTTCACCGGTTCGCGGAACAGGTAGATGACCAGCAGCAGCAGCGGAAGCTGCGGCAGCGACAGGAAGAGGTCGGTGACCCACATCAGCGCCGCGTCGACCCGGCCGCTCGACATGCCGGCGATGGCGCCGACCAGCACGCCGAAGAAGATGGCGACGACCATCGCCGCGAAGCCGACCGCGATCGAGATGCGGCCGCCGTAGATCAGCCGCGACAACAGGTCCTGTCCGAGGTCGTCGGTCCCCAGCGGGTGTTTCCAGGACGGTCCCTGCAGCTTGGCGGCGAAGTCGATCTCGTTGATCGGCACGCGCCAGATGAACGGACCTGCCAGGACAGCGAACAGGATCACGGCCAGGGCGAAGGCCGAGACCAGCGCCATCTTGTGCCGCCGGAAGCGCCGCCAGGCCTCATGCCAGGGCGAGAAGCCTTGTGCCTTGCGCGCGGCGGATGGCCCGCCGGGAGCGCTAGCGGAAAGCGATGCGGGGGTCGAGCCAGCCATAAAGGATATCTGCGATGAGGTTGAAGAGGACGACCAGGCAGGCCGAGACGAAGGTGACACCCATGACGACGGGGGTATCGTTGGCGAGCATCGAGGAGATCAGCAGCGAGCCGATGCCGGGCACGCGGAAGATCTGCTCGGTGACGATGGCGCCGCTGAAGACGATGGGCATCTGCAGGGCGACGAGCGTCACCACCGGGATCAGGGCCGTGCGCACGACGTGCCGGGTGATGACCTTGCGCTCGCCGATGCCCTTCGACCGCGCCGTGGTGACGTAGTCGAGGCGGATGACGTCGAGCACCGAGGATCGCACGAAGCGTACCAGCGCCGCGCCCTGGAACAGGCCGAGCACCGTGACCGGCATGATCGACTGCTTGATGTGCTCCCAGTAGAACGCCCAGCCGGTCGCGGCGATGTCGGCGCGATAGACGAAGGGCAGCCAGTCGAGCTGGATGGAAAAGACCAGGATCAGCACAAGGCCCGTGAAGAACGTCGGCAGCGAGAAGCCGATGAAGGCGAAGGTGTTGGCGACCTGGTCGAACAGCGAATAGGGCCGGGTCGCGGCCAGGACGCCCACCGGAATGGCAATGGCGATGGCCAGGATCTGCGACGCGCCGATGACGATCAGGGTCACCGGCAGGCGCTGCATGATCAGGGTGCTCACGTCCATGCGGCTGACGAAGGAGAAGCCCCAGTCGCCCTGCAGAAGCGCGATCAGCCAGTGCCAGTAGCGCATCCAGACCGGATCATCGAGACCGAACTTGGCACGCAACGCGGCGCGCACCTCGGGCGGCACCGCCGGGTTGGTCGCCAGTTCGTCGAAAGGGTCTCCCGGCGCCAGGGCCAGAAGGGAGAAAAGCACGACGCTGATCCCGAGCAGACTCGGGATCATGATCAGGAGCTTCCGGATTACGTACTGCCTGCTCACGCGATGGACCTGCAAAAAGAAGGCCCTCCCCGCGCGTGGCGGGGAGGGCGAAGCGCACCTAGGCGTCCTTGAACCAGTCGCTGAGGTCCGAGGTGTTGTTGTCCCAGCCGCTGATGTTGCAGTTGAGCTTCGCCGTCTTGGCCGACACCGTCGGGCGCTGCACGATGCCCATCACGATCTGGTTCTGGATGGCGAGGTCGTTCATCTTGATGAACGAGGCGGCGCGCTTGACGGGATCGAGTTCCGCCTCGGTCTCGCGGTAGAGCTTGTCGGCCTCGGGGCTCTGCCAGCGCGTGATGTTCCGGCCCTGCCACTTGTTGTCCTTGGTGGCGGCTTCCCACGAGACGAACTGCAGCATGTGCGTGCCCGGATCGGGCTGGCCCATGGTGGTCGTGTACATCTCGAGGTCGGTGTAGAACTTCGTGTAGGTGTCCGGATTGGCCACGTCCGACGAGAAGAACACCGATGCCGTCACCGACTTCAGCTCGATGTCGATGCCCGCCTTCTGGGCCGCCTGCTTGATGATGGCCTGGGTCTTCTGGCGGGGCTGGTTGATCGAGGTCTGGTAGACGAACTTGAGCTTCTTGCCGTCCTTGGCCCGGATGCCGTCCGCGCCCTTCTTCCAGCCGGCCTTCTCGAGGATGTCGTTGGCCTTGTCGACATTGAACTCGATCGGGTTGTTCTTGGACTCGAAGCGCGCCGGACCGTAGAGGAAGTTGCGGGTCGCCGGACCGGTGCGGCCGTAGATGTGGTCCTGGATCGACTTGTTGTCGACCAGCAGCGCGATCGCCTTGCGCACTTCCGGATCGCTGAGCGTCGGGTGCTTGGTCTTCAGGCTCGCCCGCTCGCCATCGACTTCCGTCCACGGATCGGTCGTGTTCATGAGCAGGAACTCGATGTTGCCGCCCGGCGTGACCGAGACGCTGCCCTTGCCGCCCTTCTCCAGGCGCTGGAGGATCTCGTCCTCGACCTGCAGGTTCCAGGCGAAATCGAACTCGCCGGTCTGCAGCACCGCGCGCGCCGCCGAGACGGCGTCGCCGCCGCCCTTCATCTCGACGCTGTCGAAAAACGGCTTGTTGGCCTGGTGGTAATTCGGGTTCATGACGCCCGTCACCAGATCGCCCGGCTTGAAGTCCTTGAACATGTAGGGGCCGGTACCGACCGGCTTGAGGTTGGTGGGGGCGTCGCGCGACTTGGCGCCGATATAGTCGGCGAACAGGTGCTTCGGGATCAGCATGCCGCGCGTCCCGACGAAGGCGTCAGCCCAGAACGGCGTCGCCTTCTTGAACTTCACCGTCACGGTGTACGGGTCGACTTTCGCGACCATGACGTCCTGATAGGACGCGATCGTATAGGCGGCCGTCGCCGGGTCCTTGGCATATTCCCAGTTGAACACGACGTCGTCGGCCGTGAACGGCTTGCCGTCATGCCACGTCACGCCCTGCTTCAGCTTCCACGTCACCGTCAGGCCGTCGGCGGAAAGGCCGCCATTCTCCTTGGTCGGGATCTCGGCCGCCAGCTTGGCCTTGAGGTTGCCGTCCGGATCCCACGCCGCCAGCGGCTCGTAGAACAGGCGCGAACCGTCCTGGTCCTTGGTGCCGACCGCGAAATGCGGATTGAGCAGGGTCGGGCCCTGCCACCACAGCAGCTTGAGGGGGCCGCCGCCGCCCCGCTTGGTCGGCTTGTAGGTCGCGGGGCTCTGCGCCATCGCCACGCCCGACGACAGGAGGATCTGGCTCGCCGCCGGCGCGCCGATGCCCACCGCCATCATCGCCTGCACGAAACCCCGTCGCGACAGCTTGCCGGCCTTCACCTTGCCGATGAGGCCACGCAGTTCACGTTCCTTCATGTCAACACTCCCAAGATCGATAGCCTTCCCGATGCCGCCCTCGCTATGCTGCAAGATGCGTGCAATCCTTGATCGTTACAGGCTGTAACGCTGCAGTCAACGACAGCACTTGCTACGGGGGAGACACTGAATGGCTTGGATATCTCTTTTCCTGGCGGGACTTTGCGAAATCGGCTGGCCCGTGGGGCTGAAACTCGGCTGGACGGACCAGGGCATCCGGCCGGGGTGGCTGCTTTTCGCCGCAGCTGCCATCCTGGTGAGCGGGGCGCTGCTTATGTGGGCACAGCGCACCATCCCGATGGGCACCGCCTACGCGATCTGGACGGGTATCGGAGCGGTCGGCGCCTTTACCGTCGGTATCCTGGCCTTCGGCGACACCGTCTCGACGATCCGGATCGTATCGATCGGCCTCATCGTGGCCGGCATCGTCGGCCTCAAGCTCGCCTGAGGGATCAGAACATGAGGATGAAGGACAAGGTCGCGCTGGTGACCGGTGCGTCGAGCGGCATGGGTGCAGCCACCGCGCGTATTTTTGCCCGCGAGGGCGCCAAGGCCGTGGTGGTGGCCGACGTCCTCGACAAGGACGGCGAGGCAGTCGCCGCAGAGATCAGGAAGGCCGGCGGCACGGCGACCTTTGTGCATCTGGACGTCACAAAGGAGGACGACTGGAAGGCCGCCATCGACCGGACGATGGCGGCCCATGGCGGGCTCAACGTGCTGGTGAACAATGCCGGCATCTCGGGCTCCGCGGCCGAGGACCTCTACGACACGGCGCTGTGGCACAGGCTGATGGACATCAACTCGACCGGCGTCTTCCTCGGCATGAAGTACGGCATCGCCGCCATCCGCAAGACCGGCGGGCCGGGCTCGGTGATCAACCTGTCGTCGATCTCGGGCATCGTCGGCCAGTCCTACATCCATGTCGGCTACAACGCCTCCAAGGGCGCCGTCCGGCTGATCACCAAGGCTGCTGCAGCGCAGCATGGCAAGGAAGGCATCCGCGTGAACTCGGTGCATCCGGGCCTGATGCCGCCGATGCGTACCTCCGGCCGCACCGCCGATCCGGAGCAGCGCGCCAAGACCCTGAAGGGCGTGCCGCTCGGCCGCGCTGGCGAGGTCGACGAGGTGGCCAACGCCATTCTCTTCCTGGCGTCGGACGAATCCTCCTACGTCACCGGCGCCGAGCTGGTGGTCGACGGCGGCTGGACGGCAGTCTGACGTGGCGGAAGACCGCAGGACCGTCGCGCCCTGGAAGGTGCTGGACTCGAAGTACAATTATCGTGATCGCTGGCTGGCGCTACGCTCCGACACCGTCGAGCTGCCGAACGGCCGCGTGCTCACGCCCTTCCATGTCATCGAGCAGCCGGACTGGGTCACCGCAATCGCGATCACGCACGACGGCAATATCGTGCTGGTCGAGGAATATCGGCACGGCGCTCGACAGACGATGGTGGAACTGCCGAGCGGCATCCACGATGGTCCGGGCGACCCCATCGACCAGATCAAGCGTGAACTGCTGGAGGAGACCGGCTTCGCCAGCGACGACTGGCACGCGCTGGGTAGTTTCTTCGCCAACGCCCCCCGCCTCGACAATCGCGTGCACTGCTTTCTGGCGCTCGACGCGCGCAAGGCGGCCGAGCCCAGGCTCGACGACGGCGAGGTGATCCTGACGCACCAAGTGTCCGTCCCCCGATTTATCGAGGAACTGCGCGACGGGCGCCGCACGTTGCATGGCTTCCAGGGGAGTGCGCTGTGGCTGCTGGATGCCTACGCCCGCAGAACCAGGGACAAGCGCCTCGCGGCACTACTGGATTGAGAGAGCGGACTCGCTAGCGCTTCCGCTCGCGCAACCGGCCCGCGACCGCGCACACCATGAAGGCGCCGATCAGCGAGATATGCTCCATGGCGACGCGGAAATGCGGCGTGCGCGCCGGCTCCTGCATCGTCCAGAACGGATGGGCGAGCACGATCGCCACGACCAGGAAGCCGCTCAGGATGCCGCAGCCCAGCCACAGCCAGCGATCCAGCAGGATCATCAGCGAGCCGACCAGCAGCGTCACGATGAGCACGATGTTGAGGAAGCCAGCCGGCTCCAGGCCGAGCGTCTTCAACTCGGCGACGCTGTGATCGAAGCCGAACAGGTGCGCGAGGCCCGCACTCCAGAAGACGAAGGTCAGCACCAGCCTGGCCACAAACCAGCCGATCCCGCTGTCCAGGAAAGCCGCGATCACACGCGGCGTATCGTTGCGGCCCATAGGTTTCCTCCCCCGAGAAGGCGAGCCGCGATCATAAAGCGACAGCCAGACCTCTTCCAGCCATCCCCTTCCGTGCGCAACCGTCTTCGCGCCGGCTACATCGCCTTCAGCAGCTCGACCGCGATGAGGACCATGCCGATGACCGAGACGAACCAGGCCAGCGTGCGCAGCCAGGCGACGCCGGCGACGTAGATCACGGCATAGGCCACACGGCCCCAGAAGAAGATCGCCGCACCCATCGCGGTGATGGCATTGGCCTTGCCGGCGACCACCGCGATCAGGAAAAGCGCCGCGAACAGCACCATGTTCTCGACCATGTTGAGATGCGCCCGCTTGGCGCGCCCCGCCCAACCCCTGATCTCGGGCAGGCCCTCGCGATTGCCCGCCAGCGTCGGCAGACCGACCGCGCGGTTGGCGCCCACTGCCGCCACCAGCATCTGCCCGAACGTCAGGATCACGGAGAAAAGGAGATACTTCAGGTCCGGCGACATCGGCGCTTCTCCCGTTGTTGTTATTTGGTCCCGAAGAGACGGTCGCCCGCATCGCCGAGCCCGGGAACAATATACCCGTGATCGTTGAGCTTTGCATCGATGGCTGCCGCGAAGACCGGAACCTCGGGATGCGCCTCTGCGAAGGTCCGCGCCCCCTGCTCCGAGCCCAGCACGCAGATGAACTTGATGCGCCTGGCGCCGGATTCCTTCAGCCGGTCGACCGCCGCGATGGCCGAATGGGCGGTGGCCAGCATCGGGTCGCAGACGATGACGTCGCGGTCCGAGATGTCCTGCGGGATCTTCAGGTAATACTCGACCGCCTGCAGCGTGCGCGGGTCGCGGTAGAGCCCGACATGGCCCACGCGGGCCAGCGGGACGAGGTCGATGACACCCTCGGCCAGGCCGAGGCCGGCGCGCAGGATCGGCACCACGACCAGCTTCTTGCCGTCGAGCAGCGGCGCCTCCATCGCCTCGATCGGCGTCTCGATGCGCGTCTGCACCGTCGGCAGGTCGCGCGTGGCGTCGTAGCCCAGCAGCAATCCGATCTCGCGCAACAGGCGGCGGAAGTTGGTGCTCGACGTCTCCTTGTCGCGCAGCTTGGTGAGCTTGTGCTGCACCAGAGGATGCGTCACGACATGGATCGAGTGCGGCAATGACATCTTCTTCTCCCCAGGAACTCTAGAATACCGTGCCGTCGCTCTCGACGGTGATGGGCGGGCCTCCGCCGGGTCGGCGCGCCGCGGCCATCCGGCGTCCCGCAAACCACGTGCCGGCTTCCAGCACCTTCACCAGCGGCAGGCGCGCCGCATCCATCCCGAGATGCAGGCGGACATGCTCGGCGATCTGGTCGAGCAGCGCCACGGTGAGCGCCCGCCATTCCACGATCGCCTCGTCGCCGGGCGCGAAGCTCTTCTCCAGCAGCACGCGCTGCTTGGGCCGGAGCGCGCCGGCATCGACCAGCAGGCCGCCGTTGCGATATTCGGGCAGGCCGGTCAGCGCATCGAGCGCCGCGACCTTCAGGCCGGCGCCCTCGAACGGCTCGACCAGCGAATAGCTCATCCATTGCGAGAGCTTGTGGAAGGGCACCAGCCCGACCACCGGATGCTCCCAGACGTCACCGCGCGGCGACGGCCAGATCGGCGAGAACTTGTCCAACACAGCTGCCAGGATGGATTCGGCCTTCACCTCGCCGCCGGTCGCAACGATGTCGAACAGCGCGCCCGGCCGCTCCAGTCCGACGCTCCCCAGCTTGCGCAGCAACTCGGCGCGGCCCTCGAGGCCCAGCAGCGGATTGTGCGCCTTCACCTGGAAGCCCATGGCGATGTCCATCGGCGTGAGCTGCGCCAGGCGCTCGGCATCGACCCGCAGCGGATCGCCCTTGGCGTCGCGGCTGAAGGCGCCGCTGGCGAACATGTGCAGGCTGGCCACACCCAGGCCCTCGGAGCGCGCATAGGTCTCGCCCGTGCCCGGCTCGCGAAAGCTCCAGGCGGCACCAGCGCCGGCATCGAGCAGAACGGATACGACCGCGAGGTCCATGCGACGCCGCGCGATCTCCTCGGCCGGCAGTCCCTTCAACCGCTCGGCCAGCGCGCTCCACCGGTCACGGCCGCCCGATTCGAAATGCCGCCAGCGCGAATGGAACGGGATCGCCGCCGGATTGGGGAAGCGCTCGCGTGTGACGGCGAGCGTCGCCTGCACGGCCGTCTCCAGGCCATTGGCGTCGAGCTGGAACCACTGCGACTGTCCGTCGACGACATACTTCAGGACCTTCGCCGCCCGCTCGCGGATGGCGACGGGTGTGCGGAGGTACGCCAGCGAATCATTCATCGAGGCCACGTCCCTTGGCACGCGCCAGCTCGTTCGATCCCGGCTTGGTCGGGCTGAAATAGCCGGCCGCTTTCTTGGCATCCATCTCGACCAGCGCATCGGCGGGGATCAGGTGCTCGGGGATCGGCACCTGCTCGACGATCTGGATGCCCTGCTCGCGCAGCGCGTCGGACTTCATGTTGCTCATCGAGGCGAAGCGGTCGATGCGGCTGATGCCCAGCCAATGGAAGATGTCGGGCATCAGCTCCTGGAAGCGCATGTCCTGCACGCCCGCCACGCATTCGGTGCGATTGAAATACTGCGCCGCCGAATCGCCGCCGGGCTGGCGCTTGCGCGCATTGTAGACGAGGAACTTGGTCACTTCGCCCAGCGCCCGGCCTTCCTTGCGATTGTAGATGACGACGCCGACACCGCCCTTCTGGGCCATGTCGATGCAGATCTCGATGCCGTGCGCCAGGTAGGGTCGGCAGGTGCAGATGTCGGAACCGAACACGTCGGAGCCGTTGCACTCGTCGTGGAGGCGGCAGGCGATCTTCGTCTCGGACTTGCCGAGCTTCGACACGTCGCCAAAGAAATAGATCGTGGCGCCGCCGATCGGCGGCAGGAAGAGTTCGAGGTCGGGCCGCGTCACCAGCTCGGTGTACATGCCGCCGGTCTGCTCGAAGAGCGTACGACGCAGGTCGACTTCCTTGACGCCGAAACGCTCGGCGATGCCGGGCAGCCACCAGACCGGCTCGATCGCCGCCTTGGTGACCTTCACGTCGCCGGTGCCGCTCAGGATGTCATTGTCGGGCTTGAGTCGGCCGGCGGCCATCGCCTCCATGATCTCGGGCATGTTCACATGCGCCTTGGTGATGGCGATGGTCGGCCGGATATCCCAGCCCGCCGCCAGCTTGTCGGCGAAGACCTCGGAGACCAGGTGCCCCCAGGGATCGAGCGACACGATCTTCTTCGGGTCGAACCAGGACTCGAACGGCCCGATGGCCACGGCCGGTGAGGTGTTGGTGAGGTCCGGCCGGTGATCGGCCTTGAGTTCCTGCGCGGCGATGGCGAGCGCGCGATAGATGCCGTAGCTGCCGGAATGGACGCCGATGACGTTGCGGCGGGAGGTGAGGCCGACGGAGCCGACGACCGGGCCCCTCACCGCAGGATCGCGCGCGCCCCAGACCACCGGAGGGGCCGGTTGGCCTCCCTGGCTGGGATGGGTGTTCAGTCTGATATGCGCCATCTGCTTTCCGATCCTCCGGGAGCGGGAAAGCGAGGAAGCTTATAGCGGCCGGATGACCAAAGGAAGGCGCCCGTCCGACGCCTGGATCGCGGTCTGCACGATGGCCGCGCGGATCAGCCCCCCTTAGCCGCCAGGTCGATGGCGCGGCGGTACATGGTCATGGCGGCTTCGGGCGTGTTGTAGCCGGCGTGCGCCGTCAGGGTGATGTTGTCGAGTTTGAGCAGCGGCTCTTCCGGCGGCGGCGGCTCCTTGCCGAAGACGTCGGTTGCGTAATGACCGATCCTGCCGGAGCGCAGCAGCTCGACCAGCGCCGGTTCGTCGACGATGCCCGCCCGTGCCGTGTTGACGATGAGGACGCCGGGCTTGGTCTTCTCCAGCTTCGCGCGGTCGAGGAAGCCGCGCGTGGCCTCGTTCAGCGCGAGATGAAGACTGACGATGTCGGACTGCGCCAGCAGCTCGTCGATCGTCACGATGGGGACGCCGCCGCCCGGAACGGCTGAGCGGTTCGAGGCGATCACCTTCAGGCCGACGCCCTGGGCGATCCGCGCCATTTCGCGGCCGATGCCGCCCAGCCCCACCACGCCCAATGTCTTGCCTTTGAGCTCCATGCCCTGCATCGGCCGCCAGCCGCCGCTGCGCACGATCCCGTGCATGGTCGCGATGTGGCGGGCAGCGGCAAAGACCAGGCCCATCGCATGCTCGGCGACCGTGGTGTCGCCGTAGCCGCCGATGGTCGAGACCTTGATGCCAAGTCGTTCCGCCGCCGCGAGGTCGACGAA
>JBILYJ010000495.1:0-4207 GCA_044377795.1 Reyranella sp.
CCGCAGAAGGCCGGCCTTCTCCCGAAGGACGTCGATGCCTTCGTGGCTCTCTGCCGCGACCAGTACAAGCTGCCCGTCGTCGGCCTGATGTGCATCCCGCCGGTCGACGAGGAGCCGGCCCTGCATTTCGCCCTGCTGGCCAAGATGGCGGCCCGCAACGGCCTGGCCAAGCTCAGCATGGGCATGAGCGCCGACTATGAGACCGCGGTCCGGATGGGCGCCACCCATGTCCGGGTCGGCAGCGCCCTGTTCGGCAACCGCCCGCCGCTGCAGCCCCCTCAACCGAAGGCCGATGCCTGAACTGCCCGAGGTCGAGACCGTCCGGCGCGGGTTGATGCCGCGCCTGGTCGGCCGACGTGTCGTGCGGCTGCAGCAGCGTCGACCCGACCTTCGGGTGCCCCTGCCGGCCAAGTTCGCCGCCAGGGTCGAGGGCCGTGTCGTCACGGGAATCGACCGACGGGCGAAGTACCTGCTGATCCGGCTCGACGACGGCCAGACCCTGATCGTCCATCTCGGCATGTCGGGCCGCATGACCCTGCACGACGCGGAGAGCGCCGCCAGCCATCCGCTCGGCCGGCATGACCATGTCGTGTTCGACATGGACGATGGCTGGCAGGTCCGTTTCAACGACGCCCGCCGCTTCGGGCTGATGGTGCTGGTGGCCGACGATGCCGTTGCCCAGCACAAGTACTTCAAGAGCCTGGGCCCGGAGCCGCTGGACGACGCCTTTACCGGCGATGTGCTGGCCGCCCGCCTCGCCGGCCGTCGGACGCCGATCAAGGCGGCCCTGCTCGACCAGAAGACCCTGGTGGGCGTCGGCAACATCTATGCGTGCGAGGCGCTGTTCCTGGCCGGCATCTCGCCGCGCCGCTCCGCCCACACGGTCAAGGGGGAGCGCGCGGGTCGCCTCGTCGAGGCGATCAAGCGCGTGCTGAACCGTTCGATACAGGACGGCGGCTCGACCCTGCGCGACCATGTTCAGCCGGGCGGCGAACTCGGCTATTTCCAGACGCGCTTCAACGTCTATGACCGGGCCGGCATCGCCTGCCCCACCCGCGACTGCGGCCAGACGGTGCGC
Source organism: Reyranella sp. (assembly GCA_044377795.1). Lineage (GTDB taxonomy): Bacteria > Pseudomonadota > Alphaproteobacteria > Reyranellales > Reyranellaceae > Reyranella. Next base: position 1,079 of record JBILYJ010000495.1, read on the forward strand.
CGGCTGGTGCAGGCCGGGAGATCCACCTTCTACTGCGCCCGCTGCCAGCGCTGAGACACGACCCGAGGAGGAAAGAGCAAATGACCACGGCATACGAGAACATCCAGACCGAAACCAAGGGCCGGGTCGGGATCATCCGGCTGAACCGCCCGAAGGCCTTGAACGCGCTCTGCGCCGATCTGGTGCGCGAGCTCGGCCAGGCACTCGATGCGTTCGAGGCCGATCCCGGCATCGGCTGCATGGTCCTCACGGGAAGCGACAAGGCGTTCGCGGCGGGCGCCGACATCAAGGAGATGAAGGAGAAGACCTACCAGGACGTCTTCCTGCAGGACTTCATCACCGTCGGATGGGAGAGGGTGAGCCAGGTCCGCAAGCCGATCGTCGCCGCGGTGGCGGGGTACGCCCTGGGCGGCGGCTGCGAGATGGCCATGATGTGCGACTTCATCATCGCTGCGGACAACGCCAAGTTCGGCCAGCCCGAGATCACGCTCGGCACCATCCCCGGGGCGGGCGGCACCCAGCGCCTGCCGCGCTTCGTCGGCAAGTCGAAGGCCATGGACATGGTCCTGACCGGGCGCATGATGGACGCCGCCGAAGCCGAGCGCTGCGGCCTGGTCAGCCGGGTCGTGCCGCTGGCACAGCTCATGGACGACGCCATCGCCACGGCGGAGAAGATCGCCGGCATGTCGCTGCCCGCCACCATGGTCGCCAAGGAAGCGGTCAACCGGGCCTTCGAAACGACCCTTTCCGAGGGTGTCCGTTTCGAGCGCCGGACCTTTCACGCAACTTTTGCCTTCGACGACCGGTCCGAGGGCATGGCCGCTTTCGCCGAGAAGCGTAAGCCGGGCTGGAAACACCGCTGATTTGGCGGGTTTGGCGCGCTTGACCGGCCCCCAAGCGGCCCGTATAAGCGCGCCCTTCGAGCAACGAGGACTATTATGGCTAATCACAAGTCGGCCGAGAAGCGCGCCCGCCAGACCGAGCGCCGCACCGCCGTGAATACGGCGCGCCGCAGCCGCGTGCGCGGTTCGGTGAAGAAGGTCGAGGAGGCGATTGCGTCCGGCGACAAGAAGGCCGCCCAGGAAGCGCTGCGTATGGCGCAGCCGGAGATCCAGCGCGGCGCCATCAAGCGCATCGTGACCAAGAACGCCGCCTCGCGCCGCGTGTCGCGCCTCTCGGCGCGCATCAAGGCGATGGCCTGACGCTTTCCGGCATCCTGCTTCAGTCTTTGTGAACGCCGCTCCTTGGAGCGGCGTTTTCTTTTGTGGCGATGACGAAGCCGGGACTCTTTGACGAAAAAAATCTCGGCGATTTTCTTCAATGATCGTTTGGTCGTCGATTGGCCGACTGACATACGATTCGGAGTTATCGAACGAAGCGCGACGGCAAGCGCTAGATGTTGAGAGCCGTCTCTCGACGAACGACGCGCAAAATCGGTTCGTACAACTTGTCAATCGAGCAACGCCCCGAAGTGGCTGAATAGCGTGTGGTGTTCTGCATGTGATTCGTTTGCGCGCTTCGGAGAGTCTGGATAAGACTCACGACATCGCGACGGGGCGTGGGGCGCTTGGATCGCGAGCCAGATGGAGAAGAGGGGATTCCTCTCCATCGAAACGACGAACGAGGGAGACAGGTACACAACGCTTCGCAAGTTCGACGACCGATAAGAAGCGTCCCATAAGCGACGCTCGCTGAAGATCCCTCGTTCCCTCTTGCCGTGTTGTGTGTCGCCTTCGTTTGCTGGCTCGCCTGACAACGCCTCGCTTCGACGAATGAAAGCGGGGGCCATGTCGAAAGACAACAAGATCGCAGACACATTCGAAGTGTCCCCCGCAGCCGGCTACGCCGGCGACGTCATTCCTGCGGTTGCCTGGAAGATGCTCGGCGAACTCAAGGATGCGATCCTGATCGACGTGCGCACTCGCGCCGAGTGGAACTATGTGGGCGTGCCCGATCTGGCCGGCCTCGACAAGAAGCCGGGCCTGGTCGAGTGGCAGGTCTTCCCGAGCATGCAGGTCAATCCGGATTTCGTCGGCGCGCTGTCGCAGGCGCTGGCGGACAAGGATGTCCCCCTGCTCTTTCTGTGTCGAAGTGGGGTGAGATCGGTCGCGGCGGCGAAAGCCATGGCCGCGGCCGGATACAGTACGTGTCTCAATGTGGCAGACGGCTTTGAGGGACCCCTCGATGCGCAGGGCAAGCGCGGCGCGACGAGGGGATGGAAGGCGGCGGGGCTTCCGTGGAGACAAACGTGAATCGAATTCAAGCGCCGATCCAAGGCAATAACAAAACTACATATGAAAACAACGAATTTGCGGGGGCAGGCATGGATGAAGGGGCGGGCCGAAAGGAGCTCGAAGCACATTGGGTGCGCGTCTGCGATCGGCTTCGCAAGGAGATTGGGGACAAGGCCTTCAAGACATGGTTCGGCGAGGTCGAGCTGGGTGAACTCAAGGCCGGCAAGCTGCGCCTCTATGCGCCGACGCGCTTCGTGCGCGACTGGGTCGGCCGTCACTACGGCGACCGCGTGCTCGCCTACTGGCAGTCGGTCAACACCGAGGTGAAGAACGTCGAGGTGAACCTCGTGCCGCCGCCGGCGCCGCGCCGGCCGAACGAGATCATCGCGATGCCGCCCTTGCCCTCGTCGCAGAACCACCAGCCGCCGATGCCGCGCATGGGCCCCTCGATCGGCCGCGGCGCCGATGAGATCTCGCAGGCTCCGGAAGGACGCTACACCTTCGCGAATTTCGTCGTCGGCAAGCCCAACGAGTTCGCCTATGCCGCGGCGCGCAACATCTCCGAGCAGGACATGCCCCTGCCCGAGCGCAACCCGCTCTACATCTTCGGCGGCGTCGGCCTCGGCAAGACCCATCTCATGCACGCGATCTGGCATGTCATCCGCGAGCGCGATCCCAAGACCCGCGTTCTCTACCTGACGGCCGAGAGCTTCGTGAACCGGTTCATCCAGGCGCTGCGCACCAAGAACACCGGCCAGTTCAAGGAGCTGTTCCGCAACGTCGACGTGCTGATGGTCGACGACGTGCAGTTCATCTGCGGCAAGGAAGCGAGCCAGGACGAGTTCTTCTTCACGTTCAACTCGCTGGTCGAGCAGAACAAGCAGATCATCCTGTC
>JBILYJ010000067.1:0-15937 GCA_044377795.1 Reyranella sp.
CATGTCGGTCCTCGACAACGTCAAGGTCGGCTGCCACAGCGTCAGCTCGACCAGCTTCTTCGAGAACGCCCTGCGGCTGCCCAGGGTCAAGGGCGAGGAGGAGGCGATCACCCGGCGTGCCGAGGAACTGATCGCCTTCATGGACCTGGTGCCTTTTACCCACGCCCTGGCCGGCCCGCTGCCGTTCCCGATCCGCAAGAGGGTCGAGCTTGCCCGCGCGCTGGCCTCGAGCCCCAAGCTGCTGCTGCTCGACGAGCCGGCGGCCGGTCTGAATCACGATGAGATCGAGGTGCTGAAGGGACAGATCAAGCGCGTGCGCGACCTGCAGCACGTTACCGTGCTGCTCGTCGAGCATCACATGAGCCTGGTGATGTCGGTGTCGGACAAGGTGGTCGCGATCGATTTCGGCAGGAAGATCGCCGACGGCACCCCTGGCGAAGTACAGCGCGATCCGGAAGTGATCCGTGCCTACCTGGGGACTGCGTGATGGCCGCACTTCTGGAGGTGAGCGGACTGAAGGCCTTCTACGGCCAGACCCAGTCGCTCTACGACGTCGGCTTCGAAATCCCCATGGGTGGAATCACGACGCTGCTGGGCGCCAACGGCGCCGGCAAGACGACGACGCTGCGGGCGATCTGCAACATGGTCCGCACCGACGGCACAATCCGCTTCGACGGCAAGAACATCCGGGGCATGGCGACGGAAGAAATCGTCCGCCAGCGCATCGCCCACGTTCCCGAAGGGCGCGGCACCTTCACAACGCTCACCGTCGACGAGAACCTCCGCATCGCGGCGTACACCCGCAAGGACAAGCAGGGAGTGAAGGACGAGCTGGAGCGCGTCTTTGTCTACTTCCCCCGGCTCAAGGAACGCATCCAGCAGCAGGCCGGCACACTGTCGGGCGGCGAGCAGCAGATGCTGGCGATCGCCCGGGCGCTGATGCTGAAGCCGCGCCTGATGCTGCTCGACGAGCCGTCGTTCGGCCTGGCGCCGCTGATCGTGCTGGAAATCTTCCGCATCCTGCGGCGCATCAACGAGGAGGAGAAGGTGAGCATCCTGCTGGTCGAGCAGAATGCTGCCCTGGCGCTCGACCTCGCCACGCACGCCTACGTGCTCGAAACCGGCAAGGTCGTGATGTCGGGCCCCTCCGACGTCGTGAAGAACGACGAGAACGTTCGCAAATCCTACCTCGGCTACTGAGGCAGCCCCCAATGGAACAGTTACTTCAGCAATTCGCGTCGGGCCTCGCCAACGGAGCCATCTATGCCTGCGTGGCGCTCGCGCTGGTGATGATCTACGTGTCGACCGACCACATCAATTTCGCCCAGGGCGAGATGGCGATGTTCAGCACCTACATCTCCTGGCAGCTCATGAGCTGGGGGATGAGCTTCTGGGTCGCCTTCATCCTCACGGTGATGATCTCCTTCGCGATGGGCGTGCTGATCGAGCGGCTCATCCTCAGGCCGCTGCACAACGCGCCGGTCCTGTCGATCATCGTTGTGTTCATCGGTTTGCTCGCGATCTTCAACTCGATGGCCGGCGCCTTCTGGAGCTACCTGATCAAGGAATTCCCCTCGCCGTTCCCGAAGAGCGATTTCGGCATTGCCGGCGTGATCGGGGCCCATCAGCTGGGCGTTGTCCTGGTCACTTTGATCGTGCTGGGGCTCCTGTTCGTGTTCTTCCGCTACACGCCGCTCGGCCTTGCCATGCGCGCGGCGGCGCAGAACCCGCAGATGGCGCGGCTGGTCGGCGTCCGTGTCGACTGGATGCTGGCGCTGGGCTGGGGGCTGGCGGCGTCGGTGGGGGCAGTGGCGGGCATCATGGTCGCCCACATCGTCTATCTCGAGCCCAACATGATGGGTGGCATCCTGCTCTACGCCTTCGCGAGCGCGCTGGTCGGTGGCATCTCCAATCCCGCGGGTGCGGTGGCCGGTGGCTTCATCGTCGGCATCCTCGAGAACATGGTGGCCTATGCCGGCAACCAGATCGAGAAGGCGACCGGTGTCTACATCATCGGCAACGGCGAGAAGCTCACGGTGGCGCTGATCATCGTCATCTTCGTCCTGACGGTCAGACCCGCCGGCCTGTTCGGCCGCGTCGTCGTGCGGAGGGTCTGATCATGGTCGCCTCGTCGAAGAAGTGGGTGCTGGGCGTCATCGTGCTTGCGGTGCTGGTGCCGCTGCTGCAGCCGGTCTTTCCGGATGTCGTCTCCAACTACCGGCTGTTCCTGGTCAGCACGATGATCATCGCCGCGATCGCGGTGCTCGGGCTGAACCTGCTCACCGGGTTCAACGGCCAGTTCTCGCTGGGCCACGGCGCCTTCTACGCGGTCGGCGCCTACACCGCCGCCATCCTGATGGACAAGCTGAACGTGCCCTATTGGGCGACGATCCCGGCGGCGGCCATCGTGTGCTTCATCGTCGGCTACCTGTTCGGTCTGCCGGCGCTCAAGCTCGAGGGGCACTATCTCGCGCTCGCGACCTTTGCGCTGGCGCTCGCGGTGCCGCAGATCCTGAAATACAAGTGGCTCGAGGGCCTGACCGGCGGCGTGCAGGGCATCGTGCTGATGAAGCCGGAAGTGCCCTTCGGTCTGCCGCTGAGCGAAGACCAGTGGCTCTACTATTTCTGCCTTCTGGTCATGATCGTGCTGTTCTGGGGCGCGGCGAACATGCTGAACAGCCGCAGTGGTCGCGCCATGATGGCGATCCGCGACCAGTACATGGCAGCCGATACGATGGGCATCGACACGGCCCTCTACAAGACCGTCACCTTCGGCATCAGCGCCGCCTATACCGGCATCGCCGGCGCGCTGTCTGCCTGCGCGATTGCCTTCGTGGCGCCTGACAGCTTCGGCATCTTCCTGTCGATCAAGTTCCTGATCGGCCTCGTGGTGGGGGGAATCGGCTCGCTGCTCGGCTCGGTACTCGGCGGCATCTTCTACGTGCTGGTCGATAACTCGGCGCAGTCGCTGACCCAGTTCATCCGAAACGACCTCGGCCTGCCGTTCGACCTCTCGGCCTACACGGTCTTCGGCGTGCTGCTGATCGCCATCATCTACCTGATGCCGATGGGCATCGCCGGCGGGCTCTACATGGCCTACCGCAAGCTGCGGGGTGCACGGGCATAAACCGGACCCTGTTTGTCTGAAAGTCGCCGGAAGGCGGCCTTCTTTCTGGCCTGAATTCGGACGAAGCTCCGGCAGGCTTTAGTCACTTGGGAGGAAAGAAATGCGTACAAGCAGGCGTGGTTTCGTAGCAGGTGCCTCGGCATTCGCCGTTCTGGGCACAAAGTCGGCCTTCGCGCAGAAGAAGTACGACGACGGCGCGACCGACAAGGAAATCAAGATCGGTCATACCGGCCCCTACAGCGGCCCGGCGTCGTCCTACGGCCAGATCGGCAAGACGATCGAGGCGTTCTTCAAGTCGGTGAACGAGGCCGGCGGCGTCAACGGACGCAAGATCAACTTCATCACGCGTGACGACGGCTATTCGCCGCCGAAGATGGTTGAGCTGGTGCGCCAGCTCGTCGAGCAGGACAAGGTCCTCTGCCTTTTCAATACGCTAGGCACGCCGACGAACACGGCGATCCATCGCTACATGAACCAGAAGAAGGTGCCGCAGCTCTATGTCGCCACCGGCGCGTCGAAGTGGGGCAAGCCCAAGGAGTTCCCGTGGACGATGGGCTTCCAGCCCGACTACCACACCGAAGCCGTTATCTACGCCAAGCACATCCTCGCCAACGTCAAGGACCCCAAGATCGGCGTGCTGATGCAGAACGACGACTACGGCAAAGACTACTGGGAAGGTTTCAAGGAAGGACTTGGCAAGGACGCCAACAAGGTGGTCAAGCATGTGACCTTCGAGGTCACCGACCCCACTGTCGACAGCCAGGTCATCCAGCTCAAGGATTCGGGCGCCAACGTCTTCTTCAATATCGCGACGCCGAAGGCTGCTGCCCAGGCGATCCGCAAGTCGGCCGACATCGGCTGGAAGCCGGCACAGTACCTCAACAACGTGTCCGCCTCGGTGGGCTCGGTGATGAAGCCTGCCGGCCTCGAGAACAGCCAGGGCATCATCACGGCGCAGTATCTCAAGGACCCCACGGACAAGCAGTGGGACAACACCGACGACTTCAAGGCCTGGGTCGCCTGGATGGACAAGTGGATGCCGGGCGCCAACAAGGCGGACGCCAACCACGTGTACGGCTATGCCGTTGCAAACCTGATGCTCGAGACGCTCAAGAAGTGCGGCGACACGCTGACCCGCGAGAACGTCATGAAGCAGGCAGCCAACTTTCAGAAGTTCAAGCTGCCGCTGCTGCTGCCGGGCATCACGATCAACACCAGCCCGACCGACTTCTACCCGCTCCAGTCGGTTCAGCTCGCGCGCTTCAAGGGCGAGACCTGGGATCTGTTCGGCGACGTCATGTCGGCCGAAGGTTCCTGAGTATCCGGGCTACGAATGAACGAAGGCCGCCGGCGCCGCCCGGCGGCCTTTTTCTTGCGCCGAAGCCGAAAGTGGCTAGCGCTCGGCGGGCTTGCGCTGCAGCGCCTGTCGGCACTCCGCCGTGTCGATGCGGCCGTTCTTGTCGAGGTCGCAGCGCGCGAAATTGCGGTCGGCGCCGGCCATGAACTCCGTCAGGGTGACCACCCCGTCCTTGTCGGTGTCGAGGAGGAGGAAGTAGCTCGATTGCTGGCTGGCCTGACGGTCGGTCGGAAGAACGCTGTTGCCGACGGCAGGCGTGCGGGCAAACAGTTCGTCCTTCGTGAGCTTGCCGTCGCCGTTCGCATCGAGGCGCTTGAACCTCGCCTGTTGGCCGGTCTTCCATTCCTCGATCGTGACGGCACCGTCCTTGTTGGTATCGTAGCGCATGACGCCGCCGTCGACCCGCGCCGGTCGGTCCGAGGGTGCGGTGGGGGCCGGCTGGGGGGCGGCCGTGTCGCCGGGCGCGGCCAAGGCGGGGCCGGCCAGCATCAGGACGGCAGTCGCGAGCAGGGAAAGTCTGGGCATTGTCTATCCTCTGGGTTGTATCGGGAGACGGCAATGCACGCGCCATTTCCCTTACCGGCCCGTCTAGGCCCCGATATAGTCTGCCCGGCGACCGAATTGTGGCCGCGTTGAGGTTTTGTTCTCTCTGGGGATAACCCATGGCCTATGATTACGATCTCTTTGTCATCGGCGCCGGCTCGGGCGGCGTACGCGCGTCGCGCATCGCGTCAAGCCACGGCGCGCGCGTCGGCATCTGTGAGGATTACCGCGTCGGCGGCACCTGCGTGATCCGCGGCTGCGTGCCGAAGAAGCTCCTGATGTACGGCTCCAAGTTCGCCCACGAGTTCGAGGACGCGGCGGCCTTCGGCTGGACCGTCGCCCCGCCGACGCATTCCTGGGCGACGTTGCGCGACAACGTGAACAGGGAAGTCGACCGGCTGAACGCGGTGTACCTGCGCCTGCTCGACGGCGCCGGCGTGAAACTGCACGTGGGCCGCGGCCGCCTGATGGACCGCCACACCATCCAGGTGGGCGAGGAGACGATCACCGCCGAGAAGATTCTGATCGCAACCGGCGGCCATCCGGTGATTCCCGCGATCCCGGGCAGCGAACTGGCGATCACGTCGAGTGACGCCTTTCATCTTCCCGAGCTGCCCAAGCACATCACCATCGTCGGTGCGGGCTACATCGCTGTCGAATTCGCCGGCATCTTCCACGGGCTCGGCGCCAAAATCGACATCGTTCTGCGGCGCGACCGCGTCCTGCGCGGCTTCGACGAGGAGTGCCGCACCTTCGTGCACGAGGCGCTCAAGGACAGCGGCATTCGCATGCGCACCGAGATGGAAATCGCCCGCATCGTCGCAAAGGGGGGCGACGGCAAAAGCGGCCCGTTCGAAGTCCACACGCCCATGGGCGGCATGTTCGAGACGGATTGCGTGATGTACGCGACCGGCCGCGCGCCCAACACGTCCGGCATCGGGCTGGAGAAGGCCGGCGTGCAGCTCAACAAGGCGGGCGCCATCGCGGTCGATGAATGGTCCAAGACGACCGCCGACAATATCTGGGCAGTAGGCGACGTTACCGACCGCATCAACCTCACGCCGGTCGCCCTCATGGAAGGCCACTGCTTCGCCGACACCGAGTTCGGCAAGAAGCCGCGCAAGGCCAATCACCACGACGTGCCGTCGGCCGTGTTCTGCCAGCCCGAGATGGCCAATGTCGGTCTGAGCGAGGAGCAGGCTAAGCTGCAGCTCGGTGATTTGCGCATCTACACCGCAGCGTTCCGGCCGATGAAGTACACCGTCTCCGGGCGCCATCAACGCACCTTCATGAAGCTGATCGTCGAGGCGTCGACCGATCGGGTGGTCGGCATCCACATGGTTGGTGATGACGCGGCCGAGCTGATCCAGGGCCTGGCGGTCGCCATGAAGGCGGGTGCGACCAAGGCCCACTTCGATGCCACCGTGGGTATTCACCCGACCGCCGGCGAGGAGTTCGTCACCATGCGCACGGCGCGGGCGGACTCGGCGCCGACCCGGGCAGCCGCGGAGTAGAACGGGACCGGCCTGCCGGCTGGTTTTTTATCCACAGCACGTATAGGTTCACCCACCCCGCCGGCCCCTTTGGGCTGCGGGTCGAGGAGGAGTCGATGACCGCGATCCAGGGTCAATCCAGGACCGATTCGCGGACGGCCGCAAAAGGGCAGTCCCGTAGTTCCAGTGCCGCCGACTGGTCGCTGACCAGTTGGCGCAGCCGGCCGGCCCTGCAGATGCCGGTCTATCCGGACGCCACCGCCCTGGCGAATGCCGAGGCGCGCCTGCGCCGCTATCCGCCGCTGGTCTTCGCGGGCGAGGCGCGGAAACTCAAGGCGTCGCTGGCCAAGATCGCCAACGGTGAGGCCTTCCTGTTGCAGGGCGGCGACTGCGCCGAGAGCTTCGCCGACTTCACCGCCAACAACATCCGCGACACGTTCCGCGTGCTTCTGCAGATGGCCGTGGTCCTGACCTATGGCGCCGGCGTGCCCGTCGTGAAGGTCGGCCGCATGGCGGGCCAGTTCGCCAAGCCGCGCTCGTCCAACGTCGAAAAGGTCGGCGACGTCGAATTGCCGTCCTACCGCGGCGACAACGTCAACGGCTTCGAGTTCACGGCCGCCGCGCGCCTGCCCGATCCGGAGCGCATGGTGCAGGCCTACAACCAGTCGGCCGCCACGCTCAACCTGCTGCGTGCCTTCGCCCAGGGCGGCTATGCCGACCTGCACGAGGTCAACCGCTGGAACCTCGACTTCGTGCGCAACTCGCCGGCCTCGGCACGCTACGAGGACCTCGCGGCGCGCCTGGACGAGACACTGAACTTCATGGCCGCCTGCGGCTTGAGTTCCGCGACGACGCCGCAGATCGCCGAGACCGACTTCTTCACCAGCCACGAAGCGCTGCTGCTGCAGTACGAAGAGGCGCTGACCCGCGTCGATTCGACCTCGGGCGAATGGTACGACTGCTCGGCCCACATGCTGTGGATCGGCGACCGCACGCGTCAGCCCGATGGCGCCCATGTCGAGTTTTTGCGCGGCGTGCGGAATCCGATCGGCTTCAAGGCCGGACCGACATTGCCGACCGACGATCTGCTGCGCCTGATCGACACGCTGAACCCGTCGAACGAGGCCGGCCGCATCGTGATCATCGCCCGCATGGGCGCCGACAAGGTGGGCGACAAGCTGCCGGCGCTGGTCCGCGCCCTGAAGCGCGAGGGCCGCACGGTCGTGTGGTCTTGCGACCCGATGCACGGCAACACCGTCACCGCCTCGAACGGCCGAAAGACACGCCATTTCGATGCGATCCTGCAGGAGGTGAAGGAGTTCTTCGCCGTGCACCGCGCCGAGGGCACTCATCCCGGCGGCGTGCATTTCGAGATGACCGGCCAGGAAGTCACGGAGTGCATCGGCGGTTCGACGGACATCACCGTCGACAACCTCAACGAACGCTACGAGACGCAGTGCGACCCGCGGCTCAATGCCAGCCAGGTGCTGGAACTCGCCTTCCTGCTCGCCGAGCAGCTCAAGGCGGAGCGCCTGTCCGTAGCAAGGGCGCGCCCGGCCGTCTGACCGACGTCACCGGCTGAGCGCGCGAGAGCCCGGGGAGGGCCGATGACGCATCCTGAGAATGGCGAGATCGAACGCTATACCGATCACTACTTCAATCGCTCGAAGCAGGTGGTCGGCAAGTTCGGCGACTGCCAGGTCACCTACGCGATCTTCATGCGGCGTCCGGTGGTGTTCGCGCCGCGGCTCGCGCTGGAATGGCTGGAAGAAACCTGCCGCGCGCGCAAGGCGACGGTGGAACTCGACATGCGCTACCGTGAGGGCAAGTGGGTCGGCGCCGGCGAACCGATGATGTACATCACCGGCTCGTTCTTCCATCTGGTCGATCTCGAGACGATCTTCCTGCAGAAGCTCGGCCCCGCCTGCGTGGCCGCCTATAATGCCTGGACCATGTGCGCGGACATGCCCAAGTCGGCCTTCCTCGCCATGGATGCGCGTCATTGTGCGGGCCAGGAGATGGCCGAGATGATGGCCTATGCCGCCTCGGTCGGCTCGGCTCGGGCCAAGCGCAAGGTCGGCGCCGTCGGCTTCATCGGCAATGCCACGCATGCCACGGCCCATTACTTCGGTCGCGAGTTCGGATTAGGCACCATGCCGCACGCCCTGATCGGCTATGCCGGTTCGACGCTGCGTGCCGCCGAGATGTTCCACGAGACCTTCCCGACCGAAGGGATGACGGTCCTGGTCGACTACTTCGCGCGCGAGATCTCCGACTCGCTCGAAGTCTGCCGGCGCTTCCCCGAGCTGGCCGCCCAGGGACAACTGTCGCTGCGCCTCGACACGACCGGCGGCCGTTACCTCGAGGGCCTCGATCCCGCGTCCTCCTACGCCGTGCTGGAGCGCTTCTCGCCGGAATCGATCCGCGGTTACCGGAGCGAAGAGGAGCTGCGCTACCTCGTCGGCACCGGCGTTTCGGCGGCGGCGATCTTCCATCTGCGTGCCGAGCTCGACCGCAACGGCTTCGACAAGGTGAAGATCGTGGCGTCTTCCGGCTTCGGTCCGGCCAAGTGCCGCGTCATGGCCGAGGCCAAGGCGCCGATCGACGTCGTCGGCTCGGGGTCGTTCCTGCCGTCCAACTGGTCCGAGACCTACGCCACCGCCGACATCGTCGAGTATGACGGCGAGAAGCGGGTGAAGATCGGCCGCGAGTTCCTGCATCGCAACCGGCCGGCCGACGCGCCCCGGCCGCTCTAGTCTTCGCGCTCCGGCAATCCGAGGATCAACATGCTCAAGCTCTATTTCGCGCCTGGCGCCTGCTCGACGGCTTCGCATATCGGACTCGAGGAGAGCGGGGCGAAGTACGACTCGCAGGCGCTGTCCTTCGCCAAGAGCGAGCAGCGGACGCCGGAGTACCTGAAGGTCAACCCGCGTGGCCGCGTGCCGGCGCTGGTCGTGGACGAGGGGACGATCGTCGAGAACACGGCAATCCTCGACTACGTCGCCACGACGCACGCGCCGCATCTGATGCCGAAGGATCCCGTGGCACGCGCCCGCGCCCTCTCGCTGATGGCGTGGTTCTCCAACGCCGTGCATCCGAACTTCACCCATATCGGTCGGCCCGAACGCTTCGCGACAGACGCCGCGGTGTTCGATCATCTCAAGGCCGTGGGTCGGGAGAATTTCTACGCCAACCTCAAGGAGATCGACGGTCTCCTGGCCGGCAAGACCTGGATCCTGGGCGACGAGTTCTCGGTGGTCGACGGCTACGCGCTGGTCTTCTACGGCTGGGGCAAGCGCATCGGCCTGCCGGTGGCCGACCTGAAGAACTACACGGCCTGGAAGGACCGCATGCTGGCGCGTCCGGCCGTGAAGCGCGTGCTGGAGCGCGAGCAGAGCGTCCTGCTCGCCGCCTGATTCGTCAGCCGACGACGAAGCTCTGGTACATGAACTGGAGGTCGGCGCTCTCCTGCGGCGTGATCTCGCCGTCGAGGACGCGGCCTTCCCAGGCTCGCAGCTTGCGCTTGATGTCGACCGGCGTGCGCGGGCTCAGCAGCACCATGAAGAACTGCTCGTGCGGCGAGAGTTCGCGCTCGCGGCGATAGCCGAACGGCCCGGCGCCGGGCGTGCGGGCCTGGGCCGGCTCCTGCGCCGCAGAGGAAGAGGGGGCGGCGACGCGCGGCAGGATGGCGTCGTCGATCACCTGATCCCAGGTGAGGCCCGCTTCCCGCACCATGGCCGAGGCGAGCTTGGCGGCGGCCAGCGCCTCCTGGGCGTGGCTGCTGTCGAGAATCTCGAGGACCTTGACCAGGGTGTTGCGATTGAAGGTGGACACTTGCGTTCGGCGCCTTTGACTATCGCGTGAGCAACGGGCACTAGGTGCCTACAACATATAGATGGAAGTGCCTTGGATCAAGGCAAGCCCCCCGCCAACGCTTTCCCGGTTTACCTCGCGGGTCTCGCCACCTGGTTCGTGCCGCTCGGCATCCAGATGGTGCTGTTCCCGTGGCTGGTCGCTGTGGTCCTGCACATGGATGCCTTCGCCGTGGGCGTCGCGCAGGCCGCGGTCATGGCGCCGTCGCTGCTCTTCCTGCCGCTCGGCGGTCTGGTCGCCGACCGCGGAAACGCCCGGCGGCTGCTGCTGCGCTACCACCTGATCTACGCCCTGCCGCCGCTCGCCCTGGCGCTGGTTCTCTGGTCCGACGGGTTGAGCTACCCGCTGCTGATCGCCTACGGCGTCGCCGCCGGCGCCATCGGCGCCTTCGCCATCCCGACGCGCGATGCCCTGCTGCCGGTCGTGGCGCCCAAGGGCGGCCTGCCCAAGGCGGTGGCGCTGGCGACGGCCCTGCAGTTCGGCGGCCAGCTGCTGGGCATCGCCTGCGCCTCGACCGCCGACCTGTTCGGCGCCCTGCCGCTCCTGCTGCTGCATTCCGGCATGGTACTGGCCGGCTGCATCTTCGTGCGCCGGCTGCCGGACCCGCCGCCGCATCCGAAGACCGAACACCCCGGCTTCTGGCGCAGCATCGGCGAAGGCGTGTCGGCCGCCGCCAAATCGGACCAGATCTGGCCCGTGCTGCTGCTCAACTTCGGGGTCGGCATCTTCTATGTCGGGCCGTTCATGGCGGTGCTGCCGCTGGCGATCCGCGACCACTATGCCGGTGGTGCGGCCGAGCTCTCCTACATGAACCTGGCCTTCTGGGCTGCCACCATCGTGGCCAGCATGGCGCTGGTCGGCCTCGCGCGGCGGCTGACCCTGCGCGGCCGGCTGATCGGGGGCGCGGTGCTGACGGGCGCGGTGGTCCTGCTGTTGCTCGCGACGCTGCCGCCGTTCCCGGTGTTCCTCGCCCTGATCTTCGTCTGGGGCATCGGCGCCGGCATCACCATGACGCAGAGCCGGACCGTGGTGCAGATCGTGGCGCCGGCCACCCATCGCGCGCGCCTGATGTCGTTGTTCCAGCTGGGCCTGAGCGGCGGCGGCCCGATCGGCGCCTTTTTCACCGGCACGATCTGCTCGGTCTGGGGCCTCAAGGCCGCGCTGCTGATCCCCGCGATCGCGATGCTGCTGATGATCGCGATCGTCCTGCTGCGCTCGCGCCTGTGGTCGATGCGGACGGTGGAGTAGCGACCTACTCGGCCGCGGCCCGGGAGCCGAGGCCCAGCGTCTGCCACACATCCTGCAGGGCTGCGACGAGGCGGGTCATGTCGTCGTCGCCGTGCAGGGGCGTCGGCGTGAGGCGCAGGCGCTCGGTGCCGCGCGGCACGGTGGGATAGTTGATCGGCTGCACGTAGATCGCGTGACGGTCGAGCAGCAGGTCGCTCGCCTGCTTGCAGAGTGCGGCGTCGCCCACGAAGACCGGCACGATGTGCGTGGTCGAGGGCATCACCGGCAGGCCGGCAGCGGCGAGGCGGCGCTTCAGGGTGGCGGCGCGCTCCTGGTGGCGGACGCGCAGCTCAGGCTGGCCGCTGACCAGGCGCACGCTGGCCAGGGCCGCGGCGGCGATCGCCGGCGGCAGCGAGGTCGTGAAGATGAAGCCCGAGCCGCAGGAGCGCACGAAGTCGACCGTGGCCGCGGTCGAGGCGATGTAGCCGCCGACCACGCCGAACGCCTTGGCCAGTGTCGCCTGGACGATGTCGACCTTGTCGAGCACGCCGTCGCGCTCGGCCACGCCTGCACCGTGCGCACCGTACATGCCGACGGCGTGGACCTCGTCGAGATAGGTGAGGGCGCCGTGGCGATGGGCGACGTCGCAGATCTCGCCGATCGGCGACACGTCGCCGTCCATCGAATAGACCGACTCGAAGGCCACGATCTTCGGCGTCGCGGGATCGGCGGCGCGGAGAAGCTCCTCGAGATGGCGCGGATCGTTGTGCCGGAAGATGCGGCGGGTGGCGCCGGAGTGGCGGATGCCCGCGATCATCGACGCATGGTTGAAGGCGTCGGAATAGAGCTCGCAGCCGGGGAGTAGGGCGCCCAGGGTCTGCAGCGTCGTCTCGTTGGCGACATAGCCCGAGGTGAAGACGAGGGCGGCTTCCTTGCCGTGCAGAGCCGCCAGTTCGCGCTCCAGTGCGGCATGCAGCGTGTTGGTGCCCGAGATGTTGCGCGTGCCGCCGGCGCCTGAGCCCTGCGCGCGGATCGCGGCCTGCATGGCCTCGACCACAGCGGGATGCTGACCCATGGCGAGATAGTCGTTGCTGCACCAGACCGTGACGTCGCGTGGCGCTTCGCCTTCGCGATGGAGGCGGGCGCGCGGGAAGGCACCGACGATGCGTTCCAGTTCGGCGAAGACGCGATAGCGCCCCTCGTCGCGAAGGCGGCGAAGATGGCCGTTGAAGAAAGCTTCGTAGTCCATACGCAGGTGTCTCCCGCGCGGTCAGCCTAGGCGCAAGGCGCTTTTACCCGCAGCCACAATTGGTCGCGGTGATACGACGCCACCTAAGAACGGTTCGCACGAGTTTTCAGCGCAGCAGCGGGACGACGAGCGCGAGGCTGAGGAAAAGCGAGACCGAGAGAAGCGGAAGGGCGCCCAGCCAGCGCGTCTGTGCCGGCAGGCCGTCCCAGTGGCGCAGCGTCGGTACGGCGGCCCACAGGGCAAACAGGAAGCCCAGCGCCCAGAACAGGAGCGCGAGGGGCATCGCGACGTTCACCTGGTCGTCGGTCGCGGTCGAGATGCCGAGGCCCACGATGGCGGGCGGGATCGCGGCGGTGAACAGCGACACCGCCCAGATCGCGCGGGTGCGGATGCGCTGGCCCGTCCCGAAGGGCGGCGTGCGAACGGCCGTCGCGCCGCCGCCTTCGGAACCGGCGCTCACGGTCAGCCCTTGAACAGGCCTTCCGACGTGAGGTCGGCCAGGGTGGCGTCGAACGCCTGGCGCAGGCGGCCGAACAGGTCGCCCAGCTCGGTCTCGTTGATGACCAGCGGCGGGCAGATGGCGACGCGGTCGCCCATGTTGCGGATGAACAGGCCGCGCGCCACGGCGTGGTTGTAAACGCGCAGGCCGGCGCCGACGGCGACGAGGTCGAACGGCGCCTTGGTCTTCTTGTCGGCGACGATCTCGAGCGCGCCCATCATGCCGATGCTCATCGCCTCGCCGACCAGCGGGTGATCGGCGAACGACTGCACGTGCTTGGAGAAGACCGGGCTCATGCGCTTGGCGTGACCGAACAGGTCGGTCTCGTCGTAGATCTTCTGCGCCTCGAGCGCGACCGCGGCCGCCACGGGATGGCCGGAGTAGGTGAAGCCGTGGCCCCAGGTGCCGATCTTGTCGCTCTCGCTCATCAGCGCCTGGTAGACCTTCTCGCTCACCATCACCGCCGAGATCGGCAGGAACGACGCCGACAGCGCCTTGGCGCAGGTCAGGATGTCGGGCTTGATGTTCATCGTCTGGCTGCCCCAGACATTGCCGGTGCGCCCGAAGCCGCAAATCACCTCGTCGGCGACGAACAGCATGTCGTACTTGGTGCAGACCGCCTGGATCTTCTCGTAGTAGCCCTTGGGCGGAACGATGACGCCGCCGGCGCCCATCACCGGTTCGCAGATCATCGCGGCCACCTGGTCGGCGCCGCCTTCCTTGATGATCAGCGCCTCGAGTTCCTCGGCGCAGCGCGTGGCGAACTGCTCCTCGGTCTCACCCTCGACGCCGAAGCGGTAGAAGTGCGGGCAGGTCGTGTGCAGCACGCCCTGGATCGGCAGGTCGAACGAACGATGGTTGGTCGGCAGGCCGGTGAGGCTGGCGGAGGCCACGGTGACGCCGTGATAGCCCTTGATGCGCGAGACGATCTTCTTCTTCTGCGGACGGCCCAGCGCATTGTTCATGTACCACACCATCTTCACGACGGTGTCGTTGGCCTCGGAGCCGGAATTGGCGAAGAACACCTTCGACATCTCGACCGGCGCCATCGACTTCAGCTTCTCCGCGAGGTTGATCGCGGGCTCATGGGAGCGCTGGTTGAAGGCGTGATAGAACGGCAACTGCTTCATCTGCTCGTAGGCGACGGTCGCCAGCCGCTCGTTGCTGAAGCCCAGCGCCGCGGACCAGAGGCCGGCCATGCCCTCGATGTATTCCTTGCCGTCGTCGTCCATGACGTAGACGCCGCGACCGCGCACGATGGTAAGGGGACCGGTCGCCTCGTGCTTCTTGAAGTTGGTGTAGGGGTGGAGGTGGTGGGCAATGTCCCGCGAGGCGTTGGAATTGCCGCGGAAACTGCGAGAAATGTCATTCATGCCGGTACCCCTGGGCTGTGGAGGCGGGCACGATAGCCCGCCCAGGGCCGAAGTACACTGTGCCTGACCATGCAAATTTTTTGTGCAATTGACGGGCTCACAGCCGGGGTGCAATTTGTGTGAAATATCGCTGACGCAGGGCCGGCGGCCGGGGAGGCCCTCTTGCGCATGCGAACGGGGACCATCGAAGGGGTTGTATTCATGCACTTCAAACTGCGGCATTCAGTGGCGCTGGCGGCGCTCGCCTGCGCCGGTTTCGGCTTCGTTCCGTCGGCTGACGCCAAGACGTTCAAGTGGGCCAACTCGGGCGACGTCAGCTCGATGGACCCCTACGCCCGGCAGGAGACGTTCCTCCTCACCTTCAATTCGAACATCTACGATCCGCTGATCCGCCGCGACAAGGACCTGAAGCTCGAGCCCGCGCTCGCGACGAAGTGGGGCCAGACCGACCCGACGACATGGTTCTTCGACATCCGTCCGGGCGTGAAGTTCCATGACGGCACGCCGCTTACGGCCGACGACGTCGTCTTCTCCCTCAATCGCGCCAACGGCCCCGGCTCGAACATGGGCAGCAACTTTGTCTCCGTGAAGGAGATCAAGAAGGCGGGCGACCTGCGCGTCGAGGTGACGACCAAGTATCCCGATCCCCTGCTCGCCGACAAATGGGCGGCGCTCGGCATGATGTCGAAGGCTTGGGCCGAGAAGAACAACGCGCTCAATTCGGCCGACATGACCAAGAACGAGGAGAACTTCGCCACCCGCAATGCCATGGGTACCGGCCCGTTCATGCTCAAGGAGCGGCGCGCCGGCGAGAAGACCATTCTCGTGGCCAATCCGAACTGGTGGGACAAGCCGGTCCACAACCTCACCGAGGTGATCTTCACGCCGGTGGCCAATCCCGCGACCCGCGTCGCCGCACTCAAGGCGGGCGACATCGACATGACCTACGAGGTGCCGCCGGCCGACACCGAGAGCCTCAAGAAGGACGCCAACATCAAGGTGCTGGAAGGCCCCGAGACCCGCGTCGTCTTCCTCGGCTTCGACCAGGAGCGCCCGGAACTGCTCGAGTCGAACGTCAAGGGCAAGAACCCGTTCAAGGACAAGAAGGTGCGCGAGGCCATCCATCGCTCGATCGACGTCGACGCGATCAAGCGCACCGTGATGCGCGGCCAGTCGTTCCCCACCGACCTGATGGT
>JBILYJ010000496.1:0-4191 GCA_044377795.1 Reyranella sp.
CCTCCACGGGGGCGGAACTCGCCCTCCCGATGAAGCGCAGCCGCATCGTCCCGACCACGGTGGTCTACGAACGCCGCGGCGACGTCGCCCTGATCCATCTCACCGGCTTCAACACGGCGACGACCGAAAATCTCCGCGCCGCGCTCGACAAGGCCAAGGCCGATATCGGCAAGGACATCGTCGGCATCATCATCGACATGCGTTCGAACCGCGGTGGTCTGCTCGACCAGGCGCAGTCGGTCTCGGAAGTGTTCATCGCGGACGGCATGATCTTCTCGACCAATGGCCGCCACCCCGACAGCAAGCGCACATATCGCAGCTCCAACGGCCGCGCCTCCACCGGACAGCTCCCGATCGTCGTTCTGATGAACGGCGGTTCGGCCTCGGCGGCCGAGATCGTGGCCGCCGCGCTGCAGGATCGCGGCCGCGCCGTCGTGATCGGCACCACGAGCTACGGCAAGGGCACCGTCCAGACCGTCGTCCGGCTGGCCAACGAGGGCGAACTGATCCTCACCTGGTCGCGCCTGCAGGCGCCATCCGGCTACACCTGGAATGAGCTGGGCGTGCTGCCCAACATCTGCACCTCCAAGGTCGGCGGCGCGAGCAAGCTGGGCGTCGCGTCGGTGGATTCGAACCACAGTTCCCTGATGCGCTGGCACGCGCTGCGCAATCCGACGCCGCAGGAAGTGGCCGACCTGCGCAAGATCTGCCC
The DNA here is from genome assembly GCA_044377795.1 of Reyranella sp. Classification (GTDB taxonomy): domain Bacteria; phylum Pseudomonadota; class Alphaproteobacteria; order Reyranellales; family Reyranellaceae; genus Reyranella. The sequence continues at coordinate 713 of JBILYJ010000496.1, forward strand.
GCCGGGCGAGACAGCACCGGAGGCGGACGTCGATCTCGCCGTCCAACTGCTGCGCGACCGGGCACTTTATGCCCATGCCGTGCAATCCGCCTCGATCGAGGCCGCCGCCCGCCCCTAGCTGGACGCTTGACACGGCAGCCCCGCCGACTACTTTGCGCCCCTCTGCGAATTCGCCCTCCAGGGCTTAAGGACAATTGCCATGGCCAAGCCGACTTCCATCCTGATCAAGATGATCTCCAGCGCCGACACCGGCTTCTTCTACGTGACGAAGAAGAACCCGCGCACCAAGACCGAGAAGCTCGAACTCAAGAAGTACGACCCGGTCGCGCGCAAGCATGTCGTGTTCAAGGAATCGAAGATCAAATAGCCTGCCGCATGGCAGGACAGACGATAAAGCCGCCCTTCCGGGCGGCTTTTTCGTGGGATAGGCTCCCGCGCAATCCAACAAGGAAGAGAGAAATCATGAGCGCCCAGCTTTCGCGCGAAGACTGGAAAGGCCGCGTCGGCGGTCTCAGCTACCGGAACCAGGCCTTCATCGGCGGCAAGTTCGTGGCGTCGCTGACCGGCAAGACCTTCGACTGCGTGAACCCGGCCACCGGCCAGGTCCTGACCAAGGTCGCTGCCTGCGAGCAGGCCGATGTCGACGCCGCCGTGAAGGCCGCGCGCGCCGCCGTCGAGAAGGGCACCTGGGCCAACATGGCGCCGGCCCAGCGCAAGCGCATCATGCTGAAGCTCGCCGACCTCATGATGAAGAACCGCGAGGAGCTGGCGCTGCTCGAGACGCTCGACATGGGCAAGCCGATCGCCTTCTCGACGACGGTCGACATTCCGGGCTCGGCCAACACGGTCCAGTGGTTCGGCGAGGCCATCGACAAGATCTATGACGAGGTCGCCCCGACCCCGGGCAACGTCATCGCCATGATCACGCGCGAGGCGGCCGGCGTGGTGGCCTGCGTCGTGCCGTGGAACTTCCCGCTGCTGATGGCCTGCTGGAAGATCTCGCCGGCGCTGGCCGCCGGCAATTCGGTCATCCTGAAGCCTGCCGAGCAGTCGCCGCTGACCGCGCTGCGCCTCGCCGAGCTCGCGGCCGAGGCCGGCATTCCCGAGGGCGTGTTCAACGTGCTGCCGGGCTTCGGCGAGACCGCCGGCCAGGCGCTCGGCCGTCACATGGACGTCGATGTGCTGGCCTTCACCGGCTCGACGGAGGTCGGCAAGTACTTCCTCCGTTACTCCGGCGAATCCAACATGAAGCAGGTGTGGCTCGAGTGCGGCGGCAAGTCGCCGAACATCGTGCTGGCCGACGCGCCGAACCTCGACATCGCCGCCCGCCGGACGGCGTTCGGCATCTGGTTCAACCAGGGCGAGGTCTGCACCGCCGGTTCGCGCCTGATCGTCGAGGACAAGATCAAGGACGAGTTCCTCGCCAAGGTCATGGCGATCGGCCAGAAGATGATGCCGGGCGACCCGCTCGACCCGAAGACACAGATGGGCGCCATGGTCGACGAGACCCAGACCAAGCGGGTCATGGGCTACATCGACGCCGGCCAGAAGGAAGGCGCCAAGCTCGCAATGGGCGGCAAGCAGGTGCACATCGACAATGCGGGCTCCTTCATCGAGCCGACCGTGTTCGACAACGTCGACAACAAGATGAAGATCGCCCAGGAGGAGATCTTCGGACCGGTCCTCTCCGTCATCCCGGTCAAGGATGCCGAGCAGGCCCTCACCGTCGCCAACGACACGATCTACGGCCTCGCCTCGGCGATCTTCACCTCCGACATCAACAAGGCCTTCAAGTTCTCCAAGGCCCTGCGCGCCGGCTCGGTGTGGGTGAACACCTATGACGGTGGCGACATCACCACCCCGTTCGGCGGCTACAAGCAGTCGGGCAACGGTCGTGACAAGTCCCTGCACGCCTTCGACAAGTTCACGCAGATGAAGACGACCTGGATCCAGCTCGGCTGAGCTGTCTCAGACTGACGACGGACAAGGCGGCCCGGGGCCGCCTTGTTTCGTTTGCGGTATCGGTTTGGCTCAAAACGTGCTTGGTGTAGCCTAGGGAGACGTCATGCGATCACTGACGATCCGACACGTCACGACTTATCGATACCGGCACCCGGTCGCCTTCGGCGAACACCGTATGATGCTGCGGCCCCGCGACTCGCACGATCAGCGCGTGATCGAGGTCAGTCTCGAGATCAATCCCGCACCCTCCAGCTTGCGCTACGAGATAGACGACTTTGGCAACCACGTTGCCATTGCGGAGTTCGCCGGCGTCGCCACCGAGCTCAGCTTCGCGAGCGTCGTCAGTCTCGAACATTCGCCCAGCGACGCCCTGCATCCCGACTTCGACGACGCGGGAGCAATCTTTCCGGTCGACTACGGTGACGGCGAGATCGCCGACCTCGGCCATTGCATCCATCGCCACGATGTCGGGCCGGACGATGCCGTCGCCCGGTGGGCGCGCCGGTTCCTGCCCGTGGACGGTCAGATCCCTGCCCTCGAACTCCTGACGCGTCTCTCACAGGGCATCCACGACGGCTTCCTCTATCGCCGCCGCGAGGCCAGGGGCGTCCAGGCACCCATCGAGACGCTGCAGCTAGGCCACGGCAGCTGTCGCGACTTCGCGCTCCTGATGATCGATGCCGCGCGATCGCTGGGCCTCGCCGCCCGCTTCGCGTCGGGCTACCTAGCCACCATGCCGAATGTGGCCCCCACCGAGGCGCACGGGGCAACACACGCTTGGGCGCAGGTCTACCTGCCGGGCACGGGCTGGATCGATTTCGACCCGACCAGTGGCAACGTCGGCAAGGCCGGTCTCGTTACGGTGGCGGTCGTGCGCGATCCCGATCAGGCGTTACCGCTGCACGGCACCTTCGTTGGTTCCCGGGCCGATACTTTAGGGATGGAAGTACATGTCAGCGTCACGCCGCACGGATCCGCGACGACCTGACCGGGCCTCGGCCCCTGACACATTGCTTCACGAGGACCCCCGATGAAGATCCGCATCGGATATGAGATCGTCTACGACTTCCCCCAACCGACCCCGATGATCATGATTCTGGGCGTCCACCACACCCGCGCGCCCGATGTCATCCAGCCCGATCAGCTGAAGACCGAGCCCCCCGTCACAATAACGCGCTACCGTGATGGCTTCGGCAACTGGTGCAGCCGTCTGGTCGCGCCCGCCGGGCGCATGCAACTGCACGGCCGCGGCATCATACGCGATACCGGCCTGACCGACGAGGTCGCCCCGGGGGCGCCGCAGCATGAGGTCGAGGACCTGCCGCCCGAGACGATCGTCTATCTGCTCGGCAGCCGCTATTGCGAGACTGACCGCCTCTCCGACATCGCCTGGACCCTTTTCGGCAATGGCCCGACCGGCTGGAGGCGCGTACAGGCGATCTGCGATTACGTCCACAACCACATCACCTTCGGCTACCAGTTTGCGCGTCCGACCAAGACGGCCTGGGAGGCCTTCA
>JBILYJ010000497.1:0-4166 GCA_044377795.1 Reyranella sp.
CCTCGATGGGGTCGCCGACCCGCGTGCCGGTGCCGTGCGCCTCGACGAAGTCCAGGTCGGCGGGGTCGACCCGGAAATCTCCGTAGACCTGCTCCAGAAGGCGCCGCTGTGAATCGGCGGAGGGCAGCGACATTCCGGTCGTGCGGCCATCCTGGTTCACGCCGGAGCCGACGATCACCGCATGAATGCGGCTGCGGGACTTCAGTGCCGAGGACATCGAGCGAAGCACCACGACGATCGCGCCTTCGGAACGGACATAGCCGTCCGCCGACGCGTCGAACGGACGGCACAGCCCGGTCGGAGACAGCATGGAAGCGCGGGAAAAACCGACATAGGAGAACGGCGACAGAAGCAGGTTGACCCCGCCGACGATCGCGGTCTCGATGGCGCCGCTGCGAATCGCTTCCGCCGCGAGATCCAGCGCGACGAGGGAGGACGAACAGGCAGTATCGACCGCCAGGCTCGGACCTCTCAGATCGAACGTGTAGGAAATGCGATTGGCCATGATGCTGAGCGAGTTGCCCGTCATCATGTGCATTCCGGCAGCGGAGGGGTCGGCGAAAAAGCGCGCCGCGTGGTCGACCGAGGAAGCACCCACATAGACGCCGACGGGACTGCCGGCCAGAAGCGACGGGCGGATGCCCGCATTCGCGAGCGCGTCGTGGGCCACTTCGAGGAGATGACGGTGCTGGGGATCGACCTGCTCGGCTTCTCGGGGGCTCATGCCGAACGCCGTGGCATCGAAGCCCCACACATCGTCGATCACGCCGGCGGCGAAGGAATAGCTCCGGCCAATCTGGTCGGGAGAGGGGTGATAGAATGACTGGGTTGGGAAGCGATCCGGCGTGATCTGGGTGACGCTGCACTGGTTGTGGCGCAGGAGCTTCCAAAAGCCCTCACTGTCCCGTGCGCCGGGAAGACGGCAGGCATAACCGACAATCGCGACTTCGTCCCGACGCGTCATTGGAAGGCTCGTTCGCCGACGCAGCAACACGTCGTCTTCGACCCTGCGCACAACATCAAATTCCTACTCCCCCAGCTCGATGTCCCCACGTTGAGAGCAAGTAACATCAAACTACTGACCGCAACAAAACGCCAAATTGTGTTGTTCCTGCGTCGAGACTGTCGAAAGACAGGTCCTCTCCGGTTCAGAGAGGCTCAGGAACAGGATAATAATAAACAAAGCCGTGAAATTGTGCGATGCAATATATACACCGAGGAGTGAGAAAATTGTGATACCGGCGTCAATTTCAGGGGCCTCGTCGGGTGTCGCACGTGCGTGAACGGAGCGTCTCCCTAAAGAGCGTCGATTCCTACAAATCACTTGCGACTGATGTGCAATTGGAGTTGGTCTTTGCCGGTGATTTACCGGTCGGGCAATGGTTACGCCTGCGATACTCGACGTCCCTTTATTGCTCGGCCAACCGCCTCGCTATTCGCTTCGTTACGGACGGGGCAGACATGCAAGTCGCATTGCCAGCCGCGTTATTCGGGGCTGCAGAATGGGTGGGGTTGATCCCGGAGGGAACGCGCCGGGCCCGCATAGTCTTGCCGGCCGGCTATGCCGTTCCCGATTTCCACCTGTCATCCTGCGAAGTCCTGTCACGCCGGGAGGTCGTATCCCGCGCATGGGAAAGGAGCGCAGGCAAGGCCCTGTTGGCCGTGGGGTTGCGCGCTGTGGGCCGTCGTGACGATGCGAACGGCATCCTCCAAGACATTCTTGGCGCCACACCGCTCGAACGCTATCACGAATGGCGTGCGGCCAATTGGCGGGAACTGGATCGGACGGGGCTGGAGGCGCAGCGGGACAGCTGGCGCCGGGGGCCTCGTATCCGCGTGATCGTTCATGCCGTCGACGAGAATGCCGCCGAAGCGGTCGATGCGACCCTCGCCTCGCTCCAGCGACAGACCTATCCAAACTGGTCGCTCGTCCTTGTCGGCACGGAGACGGCATATCGCGGAGACAGACAGGCTTTCCGTGTCGACGGCGACGCAAGGGCCGGGCTCCTGTGGGACGGCCTCGAAGCGTCCGACATCGTCATGCCAGTCGCGGCCGGCGACGTCATGGCCGACTACGCGATGGTGGCGCTGGTCGAATTCGCTTCGGGTCGCTCCGACTGCTCGATGTTCTATGCCGACGAGGACTCGATCGATAGCCGACGACGGTACGTCGCGCCCGAGCTCAAGCCCGACTGGAGTCCGATCTTTCACCAGGCCCGACCCTATGTAGGCCGCGCCGTCTATATTCGCCGGCGGGCGCTCGAGGCGCATGCCGATGTCCCCTCGGCGAGGTTGTTGCGATCGTCCACCTGGAACGCGCTGTTTGCTGCCGAAGCCGGCCCCGTTGGTCATGTGCGCCGCGTTCTGCTCACGAAGCCGTGGAAGCCGGCAGAGGCGAGTGCTCCCGTCACCGTGGCCAAGCTCCCGACGGAACGGGCGACAGCCACGCTGATCGTTCCAACGCGCGACCGCGCTGACCTCCTTGCGGCGTGCTTGTCCGGCCTGGAGAAGACGAGGCCCCGGGACTTCGATCTGGTGATTGTCGACAACGGCAGCAGGGAGCCGCCCACGCGCGATCTGCTCGACCGCGCCGGCCAGCACTCCTGGGTCCGAATCCTCGATGCGGCAGGACCATTCAATTTTTCGGCTCTTTGCAATCGAGCTGCGGAGCTCGCCCGAGGCCGGGTCCTCGTCTTTCTCAACAACGACACGGTGGCGATGCAGCCTGACTGGCTGGCGAATCTCATGAGCTGGGCCGTGCGACCCGACGTCGGCGCGGTGGGGGCCAAGCTCTTGTATCCGTCCGGGAGGCTTCAGCATGCCGGGCTCGTGATTGGCCTCGGCGGCTATGCAGCCCATATCGACGCCGGCGAAGGGGCTGAGCATCGGGGGTATCTCGACCGTCTCACAGTCCCGCACGAAATTTCAGCCGTCACGGGAGCCTGCCTGGCTGTCGAGAAGGGCAAATTCGATGCGATCGGTGGCTTTGATGCAGAGCGATATCCGATCGAGCTCGGCGACATCGATCTTTGCCTGCGATTGAGGCAGCGCGGATGGAAGACGGTCTTCACGCCTCACGCCGTATTGACGCATCACGAGTCCGCGACGCGAGGCAGATCGAATGTCGCCAAGCGCTACGCGAAGGAGAGACGGCATTTCCGCGAGAGCTGGGGGGATGCCGTCCTCGACGATCCCTGCTTCCATCCGGCGCTGTCACTCACGGCGTGGCGCACGAGCCTGGATCACTAACGCGATGCGCGTCCGCACGCCCTCCCGACACAAGCCCTACCCATGGTGGACTGGACGGGTTCGACTCGCGGCCGATGCCGCGATCGAAGCGGTCTCTGCAGGGCTTGGCACCCTGTTCGTCGAAGGCATGGTGCTCGGACGCGTGTTCGGCGGCGTGCTTCGGCCCGCCATGCTTCATTTGTTGGCGCCGCGGCTGGCCATGCTCGAACGCGGTTTCGACCTGGATTTCTACCTCCGCCAGTTCGATGACCAGGCGCAACGCCGGCGCGTCGCCCGGGCTCCGTTGCTCCACTATGCGCTTCTGGGCTGGCGGACGCGCCGCGCGCCGGCGCCCGGGTTCGATCCCGCCTTCTACCGGCGTCGAAACCCGGACCGGCCGCCAGGAGTGGATCCCCTGTTCCACCATCTGGAGAAGCCGGCCTCGCAGATGTCCCCGCGCAACGAAGTGGAGGCCCGGACCGATCGTCCGCCGTGGCGGGAAGGCGCTGAGGCGGTGCTGGTGTTCCATCACGGGCGCGGCGGCGGCAGCAGCCATTTCCTCGATCTGTTCGAGCGCGACATCGAGAACACGGGTCGCAATGTCCTCCGTGCCAGAATGATTCTGAAAGCGCCGACTCTCGCGGTCATCGGCGATCGAACGTTCGACCTCGCATCCCGTCGCGACCTGCTGATCCAGTTCGCCCGCGAGCGTCGGGTGACCAGGCTGGTGGTAAATCACGTCATCGATCGTCCGATGGAGATGATGGAATGGGTGCGTGACCTGGGCGGGCGACTGGGCGTGCCTTATGACGTTGTCCTGCATGACTACTTCATGCTGTGTCCGCGGATCGATCTGATCACCGGGGAAGGCGCGTTCTGCGACGTCGCGCCGCCGGAGACTTGCGTCCGGTGTGTCGTGACCCACGGTGCCGAGGTGC
>JBILYJ010000498.1:0-4156 GCA_044377795.1 Reyranella sp.
CGAGCTGGCGCCGCTCTATCTCGCGGCTGAGCGCCCCGTCGTGATGCGCGACGGACTGCGGATCGTGGTCGACGATCCGGCGCGCATGCGCTGGCGGCCCGGCGAGGAGGCACGCCGCGAATCCGTCCGCTTCCGCACGCTCGGCTGCTGGCCCGTGACGGCCGCGGAACCCTCGCACGCCGCCACCCTCACGGACGTGGTCTCTGAAACGCTCACAGCAAAAGCCTCCGAGCGCCGCGGCCGCATCGGCGACGCCGGATCGCTCGAGAACCAGAAGCGCCAAGGCTATTTCTGACGGAGGACGTTCGTGCCGCCACCCGATGACGCGCTGACGACGAACGAGCAACGCATCGCCTGGATCCTGGCCCACCCCGGCACCAGCGCCTGGCTGAAGGACGCGCTACGGGGTGCGCGGGAGCGCGATCCGGTCGAGGTGCTGAACGAGCTGGAGATTCTGAACCTGCTGCTGCGCAGCGATTGCGAGGTGAGGATACGTTTGTTTGGTTTGGATGCGGAAACTGCTGCAGCCGATTCGCTAGTTGATTCAGCCGACGCCAACTAGCGGTTCCCCCGGCCATCGAGATCACAGCGCGAGGGACTGAAATGCGCTACCACAACCCTGCGTCGATAACAGCAATGTTGTCATCCTGAGCGCGGCGAAGGACCCTAACCTACTCACATCAGACAAGCAGACTTTGCAAAGAGGTGACAAAACTACGATACACCATGTGGTGCGCCTGCCCGCCCATAGCTTCTCGGGAACCGGCCAGACTGCTAGGGTTTGGACCTTTCCAAGGGTACATCTGGGGAATGTCGGATGAGGCATCTAGTAGTTTGTTTTGGCGCATTCCTCTTGCTCTATGGACAACCCACGCTCGCCCAAGAAGCCACCAAATGCTTTGAAAGAGCTTGGGCGCATCCTAACGATGGCGGGCTCGGCCTAAACAGAGGTCAGGCCACTAGTTTGTGCAACGGCGCGACGAAGTCAGTTGAAGTCATAAAGTGTTATGTTCGGGCTTGGGCTCATCCCGAAGACAAAGGGCTTGGACTCAATGCAGGGGGCTAGCAGTAGCTCTCTGTAGCGGTAGTACCAATGCGAATGAAGCGACCAAGTGCTTTGTAAAGGCTTGGGCACATCCCAACGATGGCGGGCTCGGGTTAACCAGAGGTGGTGCCGTCGATTTGTGCAAATCAACACCGGGACCACGTTGAGTCAGCAGCGCAGGGTTAGCACCACGCCCCGGCCCGTTGCAGCACCGTCCGAGTGGGGACAATCGGAAGGCTAGGGGACGCTGGCTCTCTCAAATTTGCCGTGGTCCGAAGAGTCGAGACAGGTCACCGGGCACTCCTTCAGACAAACACACATTGCGTTAGTAAAATAGTTGCGAGAGGCTTATTGTCAGGCAATTAATCGAAATGCCCGAAACAAACGAAACAGTCGAAGCGAAGGTCGCACCCCCCGAATCCGGCGCGAATGCCCTCCATCCCGCTTGAAGAACGATATCAACGATCCTATCTTGATATCACCTCACCTAAGCCAGCGAGACGCGATCCATGGCTGCCGTCACCATCCGCAATCTCTCCGAGGAGACCCATCGCGCGCTGAAGATCCGTGCGGCGCAGCACAATCGCAGCACGGAGGCGGAGATCCGCGCGATCCTCGAGTCGGCCGTGCGGCCGGAGGGGCGGCTGCGGCTCGGGACGGCGCTGGCGGAGATGAGCCGGAAGATCGGGGTCACCGACGCCGACGTCGAGGCGCTCGGCGAGGCTCTTGGCGAGGCCCATGACGGCACGCCGGCCGAGCCGCTGCGGCTGCGATGATCCTGCTCGATACGAACGTCATCTCGGAGGCGATGAAGCCCGCGCCGGAGGCGGCGGTTCGCGACTGGCTCGACGAGCAAGCGGCGGAGACGCTTTATCTCTCCAGTGTCACGATCGCGGAGCTGACCTTCGGCATCGGGGCGCTGCCCCAGGGTCGCCGCAAGGACAGGCTGATGGCGGCGCTGGAGGGCGTGATGGCGCTGTTTGGCGAGAGGATCCTGCCATTCGATACGGAGGCGGCGCGGCGCTATGGCGATCTCGCGGTCAGGGCGCGCGCTGCGGGGCGGGGATTTCCGACGCCCGACGGGTATATCGCGGCGATCGCTGCCGCGCATGATTTCGCCGTGGCGTCGCGGGATGCCAGTGCGTTCGAGGCGGCCGGTCTCACGGTGATAAATCCGTGGGCCGGCCCCTCCTCATCCTGAGAGCCTGACCGGAAATCAATTGAGTCAATTCAAGCACTCACCTCATCCTGAGGAGCGCCGCGAAGCGGCGCGTCTCGAAGGATGGGCACGAGCACCACGTCGATTGCCCATCCTTCGAGACGGTCGCTGCGCGCCCAACACAGGCGGGACTTGAGGCGGAAAGACTCAAGATGCGACGGGAAGAGAGATCCCTCGCAAAGGCTCGGGATGACGCGCTCGGCGCGTCACTCCCACTCGATCGTCCCCGGCGGCTTGCTGGTGATGTCGTAGGTCACCCGGTTCACGCCGCGGCATTCGTTGATGATGCGGTTGGCGACGCGGCCCAGGAAGGCGTGGTCGAACGGGTAGTAGTCGGCGGTCATGCCGTCGGTCGAGGTGACGGCCCGCAGCGCGCAGGCCTGGTCGTAGGTGCGGCCGTCGCCCATCACGCCGACGGTGCGGACCGGCAGCAGCACGGCGAAGGCCTGCCAGATCTCGTCGTAGAGGCCGGCCTTGCGGATCTCGTCGAGATAGACGGCATCGACCTGGCGCAGCAGGTCGAGCTTCTCCTTCGTGATGTCGCCGGGGATGCGGATGGCGAGGCCCGGACCGGGGAACGGGTGGCGGTTCACCAGGTCGGCCGGCAGGCCCAGCTCGCGGCCGAGCGCCCTCACCTCGTCCTTGAAGAGCTCGCGCAACGGCTCGACCAGCTTCATGTTCATGCGCGCCGGGAGTCCGCCGACATTGTGGTGGCTCTTGATCGTCACCGACGGGCCGCCGGTGAATGAGACTGACTCGATCACGTCAGGATAGAGCGTGCCCTGGGCCAGGAAGTTTGCGCCGCCGATCTTCTTGGCCTCGGCCTCAAAGACGTCGATGAACAGCGCGCCGATCGTCTTGCGCTTCTTCTCCGGGTCGGTGACGCCGGCCAGCGCCTTCAGGAAGGTCTCCGAGGCGTCGGCGTGGATCAGCGGGATGTTGTAGTGGTCGCGGAACAGGCGGACGACCTGCTCGCCCTCGTCCTTGCGCAGCAGGCCGTGGTCGACGAACACGCATTGCAGCTGGTCGCCGATCGCCTCGTGCAGCAGCACGGCCACGACCGAAGAATCGACGCCGCCGGAGAGGCCGCAGATCACCTTGCCCTTGCCGACCTGGGCGCGGACCTGCTCGATGGCGCGCTCGCGGAACGCGGCCATCGTCCAGTCGCCTTTTGCTCCCGCGATGTTCAGCGCGAAGTTGCGCAGGAGCTTGGCGCCGTCGGGCGTGTGCATCACCTCGGGGTGGAACTGCACGCCGTAGTAGCCGCGGCTCTCGTCGGCGATGGCGGCGAAGGGGGCGTTCTCGCTGGTGGCGACGACGGAGAAGCCGGCCGGCAGCTTCGTCACGCGGTCGCCGTGGCTCATCCAGACCTGCTTGCGGTCGCCGGGTTGCCAGACGCCGTCGAACAGGCGGGTCGAGGCCTTGATCTCGACCTCGGCGCGGCCGAACTCGCGGTGATGGCCGCTCTCGACCGAGCCGCCCAGCTCCTTGGCCATGGTCTGCTCGCCGTAGCAGATGCCCAGGACGGGCACGTCGGCGGTGAAGATGGCGGGATGGGCGGCGGGCGACTGGCCCTCGGTCACCGAGGCCGGGCCGCCGGAGAGGATGATGCCCCTCGGATCGAACGCCTTGATCCGGGCGTCATCGACGGACTGGAAGGGCAGGATTTCACAGTAAACCCCGGCTTCGCGCACGCGGCGGGCGATCAGCTGGGTAACCTGCGAACCGAAATCGACGATCAGCAAACGGTCGGTCATGGGGCGATATAAGCGTGACGGGCCGGGGCAGCAACCGTAAAGACCACTCCGAATTCACACCAGCAACCTCATCCTGAGGAGCGCGCCGAAGGCGCGCGTCTCGAAGGATGGGCAACGGGCGCGGTGTGCGTAGCC
>JBILYJ010000068.1:0-15816 GCA_044377795.1 Reyranella sp.
TTTCGATCCGACAGTGTTGGGCAGAAGAATCTTCAAGGCCCGGGTCGTTCGAGTACAAACTAATGTCCGTACCGTTTTGCTGATCATCCAATGACCATGTATTTGATCACGAACAGGACAGCAAGAATTGCCACGGCCGGATGTACTTCGCGATAGCGGCCTGCGGCAACCTTGATGCCGGCGTACGAGATGAAGCCGAACGCGATGCCGTCGGCGATCGAGAAGGTGAAGGGCATGGCGATCGCGGCGATGACCGCGGGCGCCGCCTCGGTGACGTCGGTCCATTCGATCTCGGTCAGGCCACGCGCCATCAGGCATGCGACATAGAGAAGTGCCGGCGCGGTCGCATAGGCGGGGATCGAGGCGGCGAGCGGCGAGAGGAAGAGCGCCAGCAGGAACAGCACGCCGACCGCCGCGGCCGTGAGGCCGGTGCGTCCGCCGGCATTGATGCCCAGCGCGCTCTCGATGTAGCTCGTCGTCGTCGAGGTTCCGGCCGCGGCGCCGAGCATGGCGGCGGCACTGTCGGAGATCAGCGCGCCGCGCAGCCGGGGTACGGTGCCGTCGGGTCGCATGAAGCCGCCGCGATGGGCCAGCGCGATCAGCGTGCCGGTATTGTCGAACAGGTCGACGAACAGGAAGGCGAAGACCACCGTCACGAGCCCGACCTGCAGGGCGCCCGCGAGATCCATCTGGAGGAACACGGGGGCGATCGAGGGCGGCGTGTCGAAGATGCCCACGAACTTCTGCTGGCCGGCCAGGATGGAGATCGCCGTCACGACGAGAATGCCGATGATCACGCCGCCCATGATGCGGCGGTGTTCGAGCGCGACGATGAGGACAAATCCCAGGACCGCCATCACCACCGGCCAGCTCGTCATCTTTCCGTGGGTGACCAGCGTCGCCGGATGGGCGACCACGATGCCGGCATTCTTCAGGGCGATCAGCGCCAGGAACAGCCCGATGCCGGCCGCGATCGCCATCTTGAGAGACTTCGGGATCGCGTTGACGATCCATTCGCGGATTGGCAGCACGCTGATGATCAGGAAAAGGACCCCGGAGATGAAGACGCAGCCCAGCGCGACCTGCCAGCTGTGGCCCATGCCGCCGACGACGCCGAAGGCGAAGTAGGCGTTGAGCCCCATGCCGGGCGCGAGGGCGATCGGGTAGTTGGCCAGGAAGGCCATCAGGAAGCAGCCGACCGCCGCGGCCACGCAGGTCGCGGCGAACACGGCTCCGAAGGGCATCTTGGCCTCGGCCAGGATCGCCGGGTTGACGAAGATGATGTAGGCCATCGCCAGGAACGTCGTGAGGCCGGCGACCAGCTCGGTCCGGACGTTGGTCCTGTTCTCGCTCAGCTTGAAAAGTCGTTCCAGCATCCGGCTCCCCCCGAAAGTCGCGCCCAGTGTGCGGGCACATGGTTGTGAAAAGCCAGCCATACCGCCCGGTTTGCCTTTGGCCGACCCGTTCCCTACAGTCCGCCGCCATCCCGATACCCGGACCGAGGACCGATTCCGCATGCGCATGAGCCAGTACTTTCTGCCGACGATGAAGGAGACTCCGTCGGAAGCGCAGATCGTTTCGCACCGGCTGATGCTGCGCGCCGGCCTCGTCCGCCAGACAAGCGCCGGCATTTATGCCTGGCTGCCGCTCGGCCTGCGCGTGCTGCGCAACATCGAGCGGATTGTGCGCGAGGAGCAGGACGGGGCAGGGGCCCAGGAAGTGCTGATGCCGACCATCCAGTCGGCCGACCTGTGGCGCGAAAGCGGCCGCTACGATGCCTATGGCCCCGAGATGCTGCGCATCAAGGACCGCCACGACCGCGAGATGCTCTACGGCCCGACCAACGAGGAGATGATCACGGTCCTCTTTCGCGACGGCGTGAAGAGCTACCGCGACCTGCCGAAGAACCTCTATCACATCCAGTGGAAATTCCGGGACGAGGTCCGCCCGCGCTTCGGCGTGATGCGCGGCCGCGAGTTCCTGATGAAGGACAACTACTCGTTCGACATCGACAAGGCCGGGGCGCTCCATTCGTACAACAGGATGTTCGTGGCCTACCTGCGTACCTTCGCCCGCATGGGCCTGAAGGCAATTCCGATGCGCGCCGACACCGGCCCGATCGGCGGCGACCTCAGCCACGAATTCATCATCCTGGCCGAGACCGGCGAGAGCGCCGTGTTCTGCCACAAGGGCCTGGTCGACAAGGATATCCTCAGCCGCACGATCGACTATTCGTCCGACCTGCAGGGCATCGTGAACGAGTGGACGTCGCTCTACGCGGCGACCGACGAGATGCACGACGCGAAGGCCTTCGAGGCGCTGCCCGAGGGTGAGCGCCTGGCCGCACGCGGCATCGAGGTCGGCCACATCTTCTATTTCGGCACCAAGTACTCGAAGCCGATGAACGCCGTGGTCGCCGGACCCGGGGGCGAGCAGATCACGGTCGAGATGGGCTCCTACGGCATCGGCGTCTCGCGCCTGGTCGGCGGCATCATCGAGGCCAGCCACGACGATGCCGGCATCGTCTGGCCGGACGAGGTGGCGCCCTTCAAGGTGGCGATCGTCAACCTGAAGCCGGACGACGGCGCCGTCGGCGGCGCCTGCCAGAAGCTCTACGACGCGCTCAGCGCCAAGGGCGTGGACGTGCTGCACGACGATCGCGACATGCGGCCGGGTGGCAAGTTCGCCGACATGGACCTGATCGGCATCCCCTGGCAGGTCATTGTCGGCCCCAAGGGACTCGCCGCGGGCAAGGTCGAGCTCAAGAACCGCAAAACCGGTGCCCGCGAGGAGCTGGCGCCCGAACAGGTTCTCACGCGGTTCGGCTGAGCCGCGGACAGGGCTCCGCCATGTCCTTCGCCGCCGAGCGCCTGATCGCCTTCCGCTTCCTGCGCGCACGTCGCGAGGAGGGCTTCATTTCGGTGATTGCCGGCTTCTCGCTGATCGGCATCACGCTGGGCGTCGGCACGCTGATCGTCGTGATGTCGGTGATGAACGGCTTTCGCGTCGAGATGCTGGCGCAGATGTCGAGCATCAGCGGCCAGCTGGGCGTCCAGTCCAATGGCGGCCCCCTCGAGCCCACGCCCGACTTTCTGAAGCGCCTGGCGGCGGTGCCGGGCGTGCAGTCCGCCACACCGACGGCCGAGGGCCAGCTCATGGCCGTCGCCGGCGATCGCGTGCGCGGGATCGTGCTGCGCGGCATGCGGGCGGATGACATCCGCAATCGCGCGCCGCTCGCATCGGCGATCGAGGGATCGCCGGAGGACCGCGAACGTTCTCGTACGCTCTGCAAGGCGGAGGATGACAAGCCCATCGACTGGGGCACCCTCAAGGGCTTCGGCGACGACTTCTCGGTGGTTATCGGCCGGCGCCTGGCCGATCTCATGAACCTGAAGGTCGGAGACAGGGTCCAGCTCGTGTCGCCGGTGTCGGTCGCGACGCCGCTCGGCGTCATGCCACGCTCGGCCGCGGTCAAGGTCTCCGCGATCTTCTGCACCGGCATGTACGATTACGATTCCAACTTCGTGTATGCGCCGTTGCAGGACGCCCAGCACATGCTCAACCTCGGGCCCAACGTCACGGGCATCGAGGTGTTCGTGACGGACGCGGCCTCGACCGCTGAAACGCGCCGGCGGCTCATGCAGGTGGTCGGGACGCAGGGCTGGGTCTTCGACTGGTTCCAGGCCAATGCCGGCTTCTTCTCGGCCGTCGTCGCCCAGACCAACATGATCTTCCTGGTCCTGACGATGATCGTGCTGGTCGCGGCGTTCAACATCGTGTCCAGCCTGGTCATGCTCGTCCGGACCAAGACGGCCGACATCGCCATCCTGCGCACCATGGGTGCCAGCCGGGCGAGCATCATGCGGATCTTCCTGCTCGACGGCCTGTCGATCGGCGGCGCCGGGACGATCCTCGGGGTCGTCCTGGGCCTTGCCTTCGCCCGCAACATCGAGGCGATCCGGCAGTGGCTGCAGCGAACGTTCGACATCGTGCTGTTCGACCAGACCCTCTATCTGCTGGCCGAACTGCCGTCGCGGATCGAATGGAGCGAGGTCGCGGGCATTGCGGTCATGGCGCTGGTGTTCGCGCTGCTCGCCTCGATCTATCCGGCGGCACGCGCGGCGCGCCTCGATCCGGTCGAGGGCCTGCGCCGTGAGTGAGCGCGCGCCTGCGGTGGAGCGCTGGCTCGCCTGGCGCTACCTCGCCACGCGCCAGCGCGAGGGCTTCGTGTCTTTCATAGCGATGTTCTCGCTGATCGGCGTGGCCCTGGGCGTGGGAACCCTGATCGCCGTCCTCTCGGTGATGGGCGGCTTCCGCGAGCAGCTGCTGGGCAGGATCATCGGCATGAACGGCCATGTCGTGATCGCCGC
This sequence comes from Reyranella sp., assembly GCA_044377795.1. Lineage (GTDB taxonomy): Bacteria > Pseudomonadota > Alphaproteobacteria > Reyranellales > Reyranellaceae > Reyranella. The sequence continues at coordinate 4,371 of JBILYJ010000068.1, forward strand.
CCGCGACGGGCTGCTGCAGGCGAGGCCCGAACTGCTGGCGAAGCTCAAGGACGTCCCTGGCGTTGAGGCCGTACGCCTCACCCTGGAGAGGCAGGTCCTCGTGACGGGCCACAGCCTGACGCGCGGCGCCCAGCTTCGTGGCGTGCGGCGGGAAGATCTCCTGAACCGGGAGATCGTTTCGAAGAACATCATATTCGGCGATCTGGCGGAGTTCGGCACCAAGCCTGGCCTGGTGATCGGCGAACGGCTGCGCCAGCAGATGCAGGTCAGGGTCGGCGAGCCGCTGACCGTGGTGACCCACCAGCTGAACGAGGGCGGCACGATCGCGCCGCGCTACAGCGACTACGACATCCTGGCCACCTTCCTGAGCCGCCGCTATGAGTTCGACAGCACCCTCGTGTTCATTCCGCTCGCGGTGCTGCAGGAGGATCTCGAATACGGCAAGGAGACCGTAAGTTCGATCGACCTGTTCCTGAAGGATCCGCAGGCTGCGCCTAGGGTGGCGCAGGAGCTGCGCCGGTCGCTCGGCCGCGAGGATTTACGCGTATCGCACTGGCTCGGCCTCAATGCGCGCTTCGTCGGCGCCCTCCAGGTCGAGCGGGTGATGATGTTCATCATCCTGACTCTGATCGTGGTCGTGGCCGCCATGAACGTGGTCGCGAGCTTCACCATGCTGGTGCGGGTGAAGCGCGGCAGCATCGCCATCCTGCGGACCATGGGCGCCGCCCCCGGCACGATCGTACGCGCCTTCTTCATGGCGGCCGCGGCCGTCGGCGTCGCCGGCACCGCGATCGGGGCGGCGCTTGGCCTGCTGCTCTGCGCCAACATGCCCGCGATCGGTCGCGCTCTGGCGTACGTCACCGGTGGCGCCGGCACGGCGGGGGCGGAAGTCGACTTCATCACCTCGATGCCCGTGCGGGTGGATCCGGTCGAGGTGGCTTTCATCATCGCCGTCGCGATCGTGCTCTCGCTCGTCGCCGCGGCCTATCCGGCGTGGCGCGCCACCCGGGTCGAACCGGTCGAAGGATTGCGACATGAGTGACACTGCCAAGCCGCTATCGCTGCAGGGCATCCGCCGCACCTTCGTCCAGGGCGACCGTCGACTCGACGTGCTGCGCGGCGTCTCGGTCGACCTGCACCCCGGCGAGATCGTGGCCATGGTCGGCCAGTCGGGCAGCGGCAAGTCGACCCTCCTGCACATCGCGGGCCTCCTTGAACGGCCGGACGAGGGCGAGGTGGTGGTCGACGGCAAGCCGACGGTCCGGATGGCCGACAAGGACCGCACCGGCCTGCGTCGCAATTTCCTGGGCTTCGTCTACCAGTACCATCACCTGCTGCCGGAATTCTCAGCCGTCGAGAACGTAATGCTGCCCCAGATGCTGAACGGCGTCGCGCGCGGGTCGGCGCGCAAGCGGGCGGCCGACCTTCTCGGCATGGTCGGGTTGGGCGACCGGCTGGACCACCGTCCGGGGCGCCTGTCGGGCGGAGAACAGCAGCGCGTGGCAATCGCGCGGGCCGTTGCCAACGCCCCGCGCGTCCTGCTGGCCGACGAGCCCACCGGCAATCTCGATTCCACGACGGCCGAAACGGTATTCCAGCAATTGCTGGCGCTGGTGCGGGAGACCGGCATGGCGGCCCTGGTCGCCACCCACAATCCCGAGCTGGCGGCCCGCATGGATCGCACCGTGCGGCTGAAAGATGGTGTGCTCGATGCCTGACAGTCCACAGGCCCCGGCGCGATGATGGCCCGTGGCCATCGCTGATTTCATCCATCTGAAAGTTCGTTCCGCCTATTCGCTCACCGAAGGCGCGAACAAGGTCGACAAGGTCGTCTCGCTGGCCAAGGAGGCGGAGATGCCGGCGGTCGCCGTCACCGACCGCAACAACCTGTTCGGCGCGCTCGAATTCTCGCAATACGCCTCCAAGGGTGGCATCCAGCCGATCGTGGGCTGCGACCTCGGGATCCGGCGGGAGGAAGAGGGGGGCATCGCCACGGCGAGCAAGGTCATGGCCATCGACTGGCTGACCGTGCTGGTGCAGAGCGAGCAAGGCTACCTCAACCTGATGCGGCTGGTGAGCCGCGCCCATCTCGAGTTCAAGGTCGGCTCGGTCGCGGCGCTGCCTCTGGCCGACCTCGAAGGATCGACCGAGGGGCTCATTGCCCTGACCGGCAGTGTCGGCAGCGGTATTGGCCGGTTGCTGGCCGCCGGCCAGACACCGGCGGCAGCCCATATGCTCGACCGCCTGCAGGGCCTGTTCGAGGGCCGGCTCTATCTCGAGCTGCAACGCCATGGCGAAGATCTGGAGCGCCGCATCGAAGGGCCGCTGGTCGACCTCGCCTACGAGCGAAACCTGCCGCTGGTCGCGACCAACGACGTGCACTTCCCGAAGAAGTCGATGTACGAGGCGCACGACGTGCTGCTTTGCATCGAGCAGGGCGCACATATCGACGATCCCAACCGCCGCCGCCTGACGCCGGAGCACTATTTCAAGTCGGCAGCCGAGATGCGCAGCCTGTTCTCGGACATTCCCGAGGCCTGCGACAATACCCTGGTGATCGCCCAGCGCTGTGCCTACATGCCGGCGCCGCGCAAGCCCATCCTGCCGCGGTACACCAAGCTCGAGGGCCGCACCGAGGGTGAGGCGTTGCGCGACCTCGCGAAGACCGGCCTCGAGGAGCTGAGGGCGCTGGGCCGCCTGGCCGGGAACATCGTCTTCGAGCGCTACACCGAGCGTCTGACCTACGAACTCGACATGATCGAGAAGATGGGGTTCGCCGGCTACTTCCTGATCGTGGCCGACTTCATCCAGTGGGCGAAGGACAACAACGTGCCGGTCGGGCCGGGCCGCGGCTCCGGCGCCGGCTCGCTGGTCGCCTGGGCGCTCAAGATCACCGATCTCGATCCGTTGCGTTGGGGGTTGCTGTTCGAGCGCTTCCTCAATCCCGAGCGCGTGTCGATGCCCGACTTCGACATCGACTTCTGCCAGGACAAGCGCGACCGCGTGATCCGCTACGTGCGCGACGAATATGGCCACGACCGCGTCGCCGCCATCATCACCTTCGGCAAGCTGCAGGCCCGCGCCGTGCTGCGCGACGTCGGGCGCGTGCTGGGCATGCCTTACGGACAGGTCGACCGGATCTGCAAGCTGGTGCCCAACAATCCGGCCAATCCGGTGACCCTGGCCAAGGCGCTCGAGACCGAGCAGCTCCTGAAGGAGCAGTACAACGCGGAAGAAGAGATCAAGCGTCTGATCGATCTCGCGCTGCAGCTCGAAGGGCTGTTCCGCAACGCCTCGACCCATGCCGCCGGAGTCGTCATCGGCGACCGGCCGCTCGACCAGCTCGTGCCGCTGTTCCGCGATACCGACGGCGTGGATTCACTCCCGGCCACGCAATTCAACATGAAGTGGGTCGAGACGGCCGGGCTGGTGAAGTTCGACTTCCTGGGCCTCAAGACGCTCACCGTTATTGAAAAGGCCTGCGACTTCATCGGGCGCGGGAACATCGATATCGCGAAGCTGCCGCTCGACAACCGGAAGACCTTCGAACTGCTCTGCCGCGGCGACGGATCGGGCGTGTTCCAGTTGGAAGGCAACGGCATGCGCGACGTGCTGCGCAAGCTGAAGCCCGACCGCTTCGAGGACATCATCGCCGTGGTGGCGCTCTATCGGCCGGGCCCGATGGAGAACATCCCGAGCTACATCAAGCGCAAGCACGGCGAGGAAACGCCGGACTACCTGCATCCGCTGCTGGAAGGGATCCTGAAGGAGACCTACGGCATCATGATCTACCAGGAGCAGGTCATGCAGATCGCCCAGGTGCTCAGCGGCTATTCGCTCGGAGGTGCCGACCTGTTGCGCCGCGCCATGGGCAAGAAGATCCAGGCCGAGATGGATGCCCAACGGGTAAGCTTCATCGAGGGCGCCGAGAAGAACAACGTGAAGGCGGACAAGGCCTCGTCGATCTTCGACCAGGTCAACAAGTTCGCGGGCTACGGCTTCAACAAGTCCCACGCCGCCGCTTACGCGCTGGTCTGCTACCAGACGGCCTATCTCAAGGCCAACCATCCGGTCGAGTTCTTCGCCGCCACGATGACCCTCGACATGGGCAACGTGGAGAAGCTCAACGGCTATCGCCGCGACCTCGACAAGATCGGCGTAGAGCTGCTGCCGCCCGACGTGAACAAGTCGACGGCCGAGTTCACCGTCGAGAAGACCGAAGACGGCCGGAAGGCGATCCGCTACGCGCTGGCCGCCATCAAGGGCGTTGGCAAGGAGGCGATGAACCGTCTCGTCGAGGAGCGCGACGAGAAGGGGCCGTTCAAGGACCTGTTCGACTTCGCCGAGCGTCTCGACCAGCGCGTGCTGAACAAGCGCCTGCTCGAGAGCCTGGTGAAGGCCGGGGCCTTCGACTCGCTGAACAAGAACCGGGCACAGACCTTCGCCACCGTCGAGGCGCTCACCCGCCATTCGCAGGCGACCCACGAATCGCGCGGCAGCAACCAGAACAACCTGTTCGGCGACGACACCGCCCAGCGCCGTCCGCAACTGCCCAAGGTGCCGGACTGGGCGCCGATGGAGCGGCTGCAGAACGAGTTCTCGGCCATCGGCTTCTATCTCTCGTCGCATCCGCTGGCCTCCTATGAGCGCAGCCTGCAGCGTTTGGGAGTCAGTCGCGCGGCCGACCTGCCGGCCTTGCTGGCGCGGGGCACGCCCGGTCGGATCAAGCTCGCCGGCACCGTCATCGACCGGATGGAGCGAACCTCGGCGAAGGGTAACCGGTTCGCCTTCCTGCAGTGCTCGGATCAGTCCGGCGCCTTCGAGTGCGTCATGTTCAGCGAGCTGCTGAGCTCCAAGCGCAACCTCCTGGAGGCCGGCCAGGCGATCCTGATCTCGGTCGACGGCCGCCTCGACGGCGAGCAGGTTAAGCTCACCGCCCAGTCGGTGGAGAAGCTCGAGGATGCGGTCGCGAATTCCGCGGCGGGACTGCGCATCGTGATCTCCGATCCGGTAGCACTCGAGGCGCTGCGCAAGGCGCTCGAGGGCAAGCGCGGGCGCGGGAGGGTCACGCTGGTGGTGCCTCTGGAGAGCGAGGAGTCGGAGGCCGAGGTTACCTTGCCCGGCACCTATTCCATCGCCGGCGGCTTGCGCGACACGATCGGAAGTCTGCCGGGGATCGCCCAGGTCGAGGAAATTTGAGCCGTCAGCCCGGGCTCTTCGAAAGCCAGACGGCGGCGCCTCCCAGGCGCCGGGCTGCCGGAGCGGGCGATGTCAGGCCGGCAAGGGATTCGCCGCTGCTCGAGGCACCGCTTCTCCCGCCGGATGTCCGGCTCGGCACCTCTTCCTGGTTCTTCCCCGGCTGGCGCGGCCTGGTCTATGACGGCGTCCATCCCCAGGCGACGCTCAGCCGCAAGGGGCTGGCGGCCTATGCCCACATCCCGCTGCTGCGGACCGTCAGCCTCGACCGGACCTTCTACGCGCCGATCTCGGTGGTCGACTATGCGCGCTACGCCAGCCAGGTGCCGGAGCATTTCAGCTTCGTCGTGAAGGCGCCGGCGATCGTCTGCGATGCCGTGATGCGCGACGAGGCGGGCAGGGGGAAGGTGTCGAACCCTCACTTCCTCGACGCCGCGATCGCCACCCGGGAATTCGTGTTGCCCTGTCTGGAGGGGCTCAAGGCCAAGGCAGGCCCGCTTGTCTTCCAGGTCTCGCCGCTGCCGCGCAGCCTCGTCGAGGACGCCTCCCTGTTCATCGAGCGGCTGGAGGCCTTCTTCGCGGCTCTGCCCCGCGAACTGGGCCAACTAAGGCCGATTTACGCGCTGGAGCTGCGCAATCCAGAACTGCTGACGCCGCGCCTGATGCGCATGCTGTCCCGGGCCGAGGTCCGCTATTGCGTCGGCCTGCACGACCGGATGCCGGAGGTGGAACGGCAGGAAATGGCTCTCAAGGCGCTCGATGGAGACGCGCCGGGGCCGCTCGTGGTGCGCTGGAACCTGCACCGCGGCTTTCGCTACCAGGCGGCGAAGCAGCGCTACGAACCGTTCGACAGGCTCGTGGACGAGGATGGCGAGACCCGCCGGGCCTTGGCGCGGATGGCGGCGACCGCCTTCAAGGCGGGCCGCAAGGTCTGGATCACCGCCAACAACAAGGCCGAGGGCAGTGCACCCCTTTCGGTCCTCGAACTGGCCCGGGAAATAGCCAAGCAGATCGGCTAAGGCCTTGATTTCATTGCCACTTGCATTTTGGGCGCCGAACCACTAGAAACGCGCCACTTCGCACGCGGGTTTGCGGTCGACGGGGAGACATCCCGGCGCTCGCTCCGGTGTTCCCATTCCGGGAACGACGCCCGCGGAGGCTCAACCGGAAAAGGAGAACGGCATGACCATGCCGACATTTACGATGCGCCAGCTGCTGGAAGCGGGCGTCCACTTCGGCCATCACACGCGCCGCTGGAACCCCAAGATGAAGCCGTACCTGTTCGGGGTGCGCAACGGGGTCCATATCATCGACCTCACCAAGACCGTGCCGCTGCTGGAGCAGGCGCTGCGTCAGGTTCGCGACGTCGTCGCGAGCGGCGGCCGCGTCCTGTTCGTCGGCACCAAGCCGGCTGCCGCCGAGCGCGTCGCCGACGCCGCCAAGCGCTGCGGCCAGTACTACGTGAACCATCGCTGGCTGGGCGGCATGATCACGAACTGGAACACGATCTCGGCGTCCATCAAGCGGCTGCGCGAGCTCGACGAGCGCCTGAAGGGCGACGTCGTCGGCCTCACCAAGAAGGAACAGCTCGACCTGACGCGCGAGCGCGACAAGCTCGAGCGCTCGCTGGGCGGCATCAAGGAAATGGGCGGCACGCCCGACATGCTGTTCATCATCGACACCAACAAGGAGTCGATCGCGGTCCTGGAAGCCCGCAAGCGCGGCATTCCGATCGTCGCGGTGGTCGACAGCAATTCCGATCCCGACGGCATCGACTTCCCGATCCCGGGCAACGACGACGCGATCCGCGCCGTGACGCTCTACTGCGACCTGCTCTCGGGCGCGGTGCTCGACGGCATTCGCGCCGAAATCGCCGCCACCGGCGGTGATGTCGGCGAGCTGGCCGAGCAGCCGGAAGAGGAAATCCCCGTTGCCGAGGCCCCGGCGGCGGAAGCGGCGCCGGCCGAGTAGTCCGGTCCCTTCATCGAAGAGAAACAGACGGGGCCGGTCGGAAGACCGGCCCTTGTTGCACTAAACGGAGCAAGACATGGCTGAGATCACTGCATCGCTCGTCAAGGAACTGCGCGAGAAGACCGGCGCAGGCATGATGGATTGCAAGAAGGCGCTGGGCGAGACGGCGGGCGACGTCGAGAAGGCGGTCGACTGGCTGCGCACCAAGGGCCTGTCGGCGGCCTCGAAGAAGGCCGGTCGCGTCGCCGCGGAAGGCCTCGTCGGCGTTGCCGCCGATGGCACGCGCGGCGCCGTCGTCGAAGTCAATGCCGAGACCGACTTCGTCGGCCGCAACGACCAGTTCCAGAAGTTCGTCGCCGCGGCGACCAAGCTCGCGCTCGAGAATGGCGGCGACCTCGCCAAGGTGGCGGCGGCGCCGTTCCCCGGCACCGGCCGTGACGTGCAGGGCGAACTCACCAACCTGATCGCCACGATCGGCGAGAACATGAGCCTGCGCCGCGCCGCCTCGCTGTCGGTGTCCGACGGCGTGGTCGTGGCCTACACTCACAATGCCGTCGCGCCGGACCTCGGCAAGATCGGCGTGCTGGTGGCCCTCGAGTCGACGGGCGACAAGGCCAAGCTGGGCACTCTCGCCAAGCAGCTGGCCATGCATGTGGCCGCGACCAACCCGCAGTCGCTGACGGTCGCCGAACTCGACCAGGCGGCGATCGAGCGCGAACGCGCAGTACTCACCGAGAAGGCCGGCCAGCAGGGCAAGACGGCCGAGATCGTTGCCAAGATGGTCGAAGGCGGACTGCGCAAGTTCCATCAGGAAGTCGTCCTCCTCGAGCAGGCCTTCGTCATGGATGGCAAGACCAAGGTTTCGAAGGTCGTCGAGGACGCGGCCAAGCTGGTCGGTGGCCCGGTCAGGCTCGTGGGCTTCCTGCGTTTCGCGCTGGGCGAGGGCATCGAGAAGAAATCTGAGGATTTCGCTGCCGAAGTGGCTGCCCAGCTCAAGAAGTAGTAGTAGAAACGACCGGCGCGCAGACATGTTGTCTGCGCGCCCAAGACAAACGTAATCAGAGGCATCTGATGCCGTCGGCTCCCCAATACCGCCGCGTCCTGCTCAAGCTCTCTGGCGAGGGGCTTATGGGGAATCGGGAGTACGGCCTGGACCCTGACATGGTCTCCATGGTCGCACAGGAAGTGAAGACCGTGCACGCCATGGGCGTGCAGGTCTGCCTGGTGATCGGCGGCGGCAATATTTTCCGCGGCGTGTCGGCGGCGGCTTCCGGCATGGACCGTTCCAGCGGCGACTACATGGGAATGCTGGCGACCGTCATCAATTCTCTGGCAATGCAGAGCGCGCTCGAGCGGCAGGGGCTGCAGACCCGCGTCCAGTCGGCGATCCCGATGACGACGGTGTGCGAACCCTATATCCGCCGCCGCGCCGCCCGCCATATGGAGAAGGGGCGCGTCGTGATCTTCGCGGCCGGCACCGGCAACCCGTTTTTCACGACCGACACGGCCGCCGCCCTTCGTGCGGCCGAGATGGGAGCCGACGCGCTGCTCAAGGGCACCCAGGTCGACGGCGTCTATTCGGCAGATCCACGCAAGGACAAGAATGCCCAGCGCTACGACACGCTCGGCTATCTGGAGGTGCTGTCCCGCGACCTTCAGGTGATGGACGCTTCGGCGATCTCGCTTGCGCGCGAGAACCGTATCCCCATCATCGTCTTCGACATCCACAAGCCCGGCGCCTTCGCGGCGACGCTGCGGGGCGAGGGCACCTTCACGATCATCAAGGACGAGGCCTGAACATGTCTGCCGATCTCAACGAGCTCGAGAAGCGCATGCACGGCGCGATGGACGCGCTGAAGAAGGAATTCGGCGGCCTCAGGACCGGAAGGGCGTCGGTCAACCTGCTCGACCCGGTGATGGTCGAAGCCTATGGCCAGCGCATGCCGCTCAACCAGGTCGGAACGGTCAGCGCACCGGAGCCGCGGCTTCTGACCGTCAGCGTCTGGGACAAGGGCCTGGTGACGCCTACCGCCAAGGCGATCCGCGAGGCGGGTCTCGGACTCAATCCGTCGCCGGACGGCCAGATGATCCGCATTCCGATTCCGGAGCTGACGACGGAGCGGCGCAACGAACTCGCCAAGCTGGCGCACAAGTATGCCGAGCAGGGCAAGGTGGCGGTGCGGAACATCCGCCGTGACGGCATGGAGGCGCTCAAGAAGGCCGAGAAGGACCGCAAGATCTCGGAAGACGAGCACCGGCAGAAGGCCGACGAGGTGCAGAAGCTCACCGACCGCTACGTCAAGCTGGTCGACGAGGCGCTGGTGCACAAGGAAAAAGAGATCAAGACGGTCTGATGTCCACCGCGCCGTTGCCCGCCAATCCCGACGCAGGGGCGGGACCTCAGCACGTCGCCATCATCATGGATGGCAATGGGCGATGGGCGAAGGCGCGTGGCCTGCCGCGGGTGGCGGGACATCGCCGTGGCGCCGATGCGGTACGGCGTGTGGTGCGCGGCGCCGGCGAACTCGGCATTCCCGTCCTGACCCTCTTCGCCTTCTCGACCGAGAACTGGACGCGCCCCGCCGACGAAGTGGCCGACCTGATGGGGCTGTTGCGGCACTACCTGCGCAGCGAGCTCGAAGAACTGCGCAAGAACGGTGCGCGGCTGCGGGTCATCGGCAAGCGTGAAGGTCTGGCGGCCGACATCGTGCGCGACATTGCCGAAGCCGAGAACATGACGGCCGCCAACGCGCGCATCGACGTCAACATCTGCATCAACTACGGCTCGCGCGACGAGATCCTGCGCGCGACGCGCCGCCTGGCGCAGCGGGTCGCGGCGGGAGAGATCACCGTCGACGGCATCGACCAGAAGAGCTTCGAGCATGAGCTCCTGACGGCCGGCCTGCCGGATCCTGACCTCCTGATCCGGACCAGTGGCGAGCAGCGGATCAGCAATTTCCTGCTCTGGCAGTGCGCCTACTCGGAGCTGGTTTTCGTCGACACGCTGTGGCCGGACTTCGGCAAGGAACACCTGGAACAGGCGATTGTGGAGTTCCGTAGGCGTGAGCGGCGTTATGGCGGCATCGGAAGGTAACGCCGCCCCGGCGGCGCGCGGCGGGCGCTTCGCCGGTCTGCTGATCCGGGCGCTCTCGGCCGTGATCCTCGGGCCGCTGCTGCTCGCGGCTGTCTGGTATGGCTTTCCCTGGCTCGATCTCGTGGCAGCGATTGCAGCCCCCATCATGATCTTCGAATGGGCGCGCCTGACCCGCGGTGCGCCGGTCCTGCGTGTCCTGGCCTGGACATATGGCCTTGCGGCGCTCGTTGCCTTGCTGTGGCTGCGGCATCAGCCGGCGTTCGGGCGCGAGACCGTCCTGTGGATTCTGGTTTGTATCTGGGCCACCGATATCGGCGCCTACTTCGTGGGACGCACCGCCGGCGGGGCGAAGCTCGCGCCGCGCATCAGCCCCGGCAAGACCTGGTCAGGATTGATCGGCGGAATGGCCTGGGCCGCCGTCGCCAGTGCCGCAACGGGATATGCTTTCGGCTTGGGAGAGACCGTGCCTCTTGCGATCGCCGGAGCGGTCCTGGCGGTCGTAGGGCAGGGCGGAGATCTGCTGGAATCGGCGGCCAAGCGGCGAGCCGGCGTGAAGGACAGCGGCCACCTTATTCCGGGGCATGGTGGTTTGCTGGACCGGATCGACGGTTTGATGGCCGTGCTCGTTGCGGTGGCCATCGCCCGGCTGATCGCGGGCAATTCGTGGCCCTGGACATGACCCGGTGGGCCGCGCCGTCCCCGGGCAAGCCGCGCGGCGTCACGATCCTGGGTTCGACCGGCTCCGTCGGACAAAGCACGGTCGATCTCATCGCGCGCGACCCGGCGCGTTATCGCGTCGAGGCGCTCGTCGCCCGCAGCTCGGTGGAATTGCTGGCGGAGCAGGCAAGACGCCTGCGGGCGCGCCTCGCGGTCGTTGCCGACCCCGACCGCTACAACGCGCTGAAGGCAGCGTTGGCCGGTACGTCGATCGAGGTGGCAGCAGGTCCCGAGGCGGTCATCGAAGCGGCGGAGCGGCCGGCCGAATGGGTGATGGCGGCGGTCGTCGGATTCGCAGGCCTCGCGCCGACCCTCGCGGCGGCGCGTCGCGGGGCGATGGTAGCCCTCGCCAACAAGGAAGCCCTGGTTTGTGCCGGGCGCCTGCTGATGGACGCCATCGAGCAGTCGGGCGGCGTCCTTCTGCCCGTCGATTCCGAGCACAACGCGATTTTTCAGGTTTTCGATCCC
>JBILYJ010000069.1:0-15787 GCA_044377795.1 Reyranella sp.
AGAGCGATCACGACCGCGCGCTCAACGATCGCGGCGAACGCGCAGCCAAGACCATGGCCGCCCACACGGCCGCGAAGGCGCCCCGCCCCGATCTGATCCTGTGCTCGACGGCAGCCCGGACGCGCCAGACGCTGGCGCCGCTCGTGAAGGCACTCGGCAGTCCCACGCCGCCGATTTCACTTGAGAAGCAGCTCTACCTCGCCTCCGAGAGCGAACTCCTCGAACGCCTGCAGGCCCTGCCCGAAGACGTCGAGACCGTCCTGCTGATCGGCCACAACGAAGGCATCGGCGAATTCGCGGCCGCCCTCGCCGCCCAGGGCCCTGCCGAGGCGCTGCAACGCCTGCGGGACAAGTATCCCACCGGAGCCCTGGCAACGCTTGCTCTTCGCCAGGGCCCCTGGAGCGATCTGGCCCCAGGAACTTGCGAGCTTCTGGCCTTCGTCCGGCCGCGCGATCTGGACCCGCGCTGACGCCTCAGTAGGTGCCGGGATACTGGCCGCCATCCATCAGGATGTTCTGGCCGGTCATGTAGCCGGCGTGGACGCTGCACAGGAACGCGCACATCATGCCGAACTCCTCGGCCGTGCCGAAGCGGCCGGCCGGATGCGCCTTGGCGGCGGTCGCGTACTCCTCCTCGAAGCTGCGCCCGGCCTTCGCCGCCCGCGCCTTCGTCGTGCCGCGCAGGCGGTCGGTATCGAAGGGACCCGGCAGCAGGCCGTTGATCGTCACGCCATGACGGATCGTCGTGCGCGCGACGCCGGCCACGAAGCCGGTGAGGCCCGAGCGGGCGCCGTTGCTGAGGCCGAGGATATCGATCGGCGCCTTCACCGAACTCGAGGTGATGTTCACGATGCGCCCGAAGCCGCGCTTCATCATGCCATCGACACTCGCTTTGATGAATTCGATCGGCGTCAGCATGTTGGCATCGAGCGCCTTGATCCAGTCCTCGCGGTTCCAGTCGCGGAAGTTGCCCGGCGGCGGGCCGCCGGCATTGTTGACGATGATGTCGGGCTCGGGACAGGCCGCCAGGACCTGCTTGCGGCCGTCCTCGGTCGTGACGTCGACAGCGATCGCCGTGACCTTCACGCCGTACTTCTTGCGGATATCCTCGGCCGTCGCCTCGAGTTCCGATCTGGTGCGTGCGTTGATCACGAGATCGACGCCCTCGCCGGCCAACGCCTCGGCGCAGCCGCGACCCAGTCCCTTGCTCGCCGCGCAGACGATGGCCTTGCGGCCCTTGATGCCCATGTCCATTTGCGTTTCCTCTCCTAATTCACACGCGTCCAGAGTTGTGTCTTGCCGAACATCGGCGTGCCGACGAAACCGCGCAGGCGCAGCTTGCCGTCCGGCTGCAGGCTGATGTTGGCGCTGTAGGTCTTGCCGTCCTCGCCGTTGTAGACCTTGCCCTCCTCGAAGGTGTTGGGCTGGGCGGCCTGCTTGAACCCCCAGATCAGCGGCATCCCGATCACCTTGCGCGTGCGCAGTGTCGGGTTCTCGTTGCGATAGTCGGTGGCGGCATCCGGCGCGACGGCGGCGCCGTCCGGCCCCGTCGGGTTGATGAGGCTCACGACGAAGCCGCAGATCGGGCCGCTTGCAGCATCCGGACAGGGTCCGATCTTGATCTGGGCGACGCCGGACTCCGAGAGCCAAGTCCCCATGACCGTACCCTGCTGCGCCGAGGCCGTCGTCGCCACGAGACTGAGCGCGCAGACGGCGAGGATCGTCTTCATCACTTCCTCCCTCTCACGACGCGCCGGCGAGATCGGCCAGCACGTCCATTGCCAGGCGGCGGTCTATTTCTCGCCGCTCGATCAAGGCTCGCCCGTCGAGCGCGGCCACGACGCGACGCGCCGCATCGGCCGACCGTTCCATGTGCGAGACGAGATACTGCACGACGCCGGCGCCCGCGTGCAATTGGCGGTCCGCGAGCTGCTTCAGGATGATCGAGCCCAGCAGTTCGTCGTCAGGCGGCGCGACCGCGACGGCCGGGGCGGCGCGCAGCCGCGAGGCGAGATCGGGCAAGGCAATCGACCAGCGCGCGGGCGGTTCGTCCGAGATCAGAAGCATGTGTCCGCCGCGCTCACGCACGAGGTTGTAGAGATGGAAGAGTCCACGTTCGGGCGCGCGCTCCGCCCCTTCGATCACGATCGCCGGCGATGTCGCGGCGAGGCTCGTGAGATCGGCAACGTTCATTCCGTCGAGGTCGGCGCCGGTCATGGCGATCGCGCCACTGCGTCCCGCCCAGATGCGGCCGAGATGCGTCTTTCCACAACCGGTCGGGCCGTTCAGCGACAGGGCCGGCGCGGGCCAGTCCGGCCAGCGGTCGATCCAGGCCAGTGCCTCGCGGTTTCCATCGGCCACGACAAAGTCCTCCCGCGAGTAGGTCGGCGGCGGCAGGGTGAGATCTAGAGTGAGCTGGTTTGGCATGGGCCGGCTCAACTGGGAGCACCACCGCGATAGAGATCGCTGTCGCGATAGCGGGCGATGAAGTGGCGGGCGACCACGCCGAGGATCGCCGCAACCGGAACGGCGATGAGCACACCGGTGAAGCCGAACAGCGAGCCGCCGGCCAGCAACGCGAACATGATCCAGACCGGGTGCAGGCCAACGCGGTCGCCGACCAGCTTGGGCGAGAGGAAATTCCCCTCCAGCATCTGGCCCACTACGAACACCGCCGCGACCTTGACGACGCCGATCCAGTCCGGCGGGAACTGCGCCAGCGCCATGCCGAGCGCCATCACCCCGCCCACGAAAGTGCCGACGAAGGGGATGAAGGAGATGGCGCCGGCGATCAGCCCGATCACGAGGCCGAACTGCAATCCCACCAGCGTGAGGCCGATGCCATAGAAGGTCCCCAAGGACAGACAGACCAGGGCCTGACCGCGCATGAATCCCGCGATGGCGGCGTTCGATTCGGTGGTGAGCTTGCGGATCGTGTCGGCGTGATCGAGTGGCAGGGCGCCGTCGATCGACGCCACGAGCTTCTCCCAGTCCCGAAGCATGTAGAAGGTCACCACCGGGGTGATGAACAGCAGGCCGAGCAGGTTGATGATCGCCACACCGCGCTCGGCGAGCGCGCCCGCGATGCCTCCCGCGACGGCCAAGCCCTTGCCTGCCCACTGCGTCGCCTCGGATTGCAGGTCGTGCATGCTGATCGGTTCAAGGCCGAGCCTGATCCGCAGCGGCTCGAGCAGCGGCTGGATGCGGGCCATCGCCTTCACCATGTATTCGGGCGCGCTGGTGATCAGCGACTGCACCTGCCCGAACAAAGGCGGCAGGATCGCCATCACGACGCCCACGCCCACCAGCACTGCCACGATCGTGACGAGGGTGGTCGCCATCGTGCGCGACAGGCGAGCGCGCTGCAGCCGGACCACGACCGGGTCGAGGAAATAGGCCACCACCATGCCCACGACGAACGGCAGCAGAATGTCATTCAGCAGCCACATGAGCAGCAGGAAGATGCCGGCTGCCGCGCCCCAGAAGACCCAACGCCCCGTCGCGGTTTGACCCATTCGATCAGACTCCCCGGCGCGCACTAGCGCGGCTGCAATTGCCAGCGCCCCATGTCCTGGGACAGGTTCAGACCCGCTTGGGCAAGCGTGCGCTGCAGTTCCTCGGGAGAGCCGAAGAAGTCGAGCCGCAACTCCGCACGGTCGGACTCGAGTGTCTTCACCGTTACGGACTTAACGGCCGGAATGGCCCCGAGCCGCTGCCGCACCTGCACCCAATCGCCGAGCGAGAAGATCGGCACGACGACATCCATCGAATCCTGCGAATCGCGGCGCACGGTGCCGATGCTCCGCCAGTCCTGGTCGGCCCTGGCGTGGATTGCCTTCACGGCCGCCGGCAGATCGACTGCACTGGCAACCGGCATGGGCGGGATCTCGCTGCGGGCGCCGGTCTGGGTGTCGTAGCGCATACCGCGCACCGTGAGACCACCACTGGACTTGTCGCCCTCGACGGTGGCCACGATGATCGTGGGCGCCCGATAGCGCTCGTTGAGTCGTGCCAGCGCGGAAACGTCGCCGACATAGGCCTGCTCCGCCGAGAGCACGCCCTGGTCGGTCGGGTCGCCGCGAAGCAGGGTGACCGGGACCGCGCTGCCGGCACTGTCGAGCTGCTGCCAGGCCTCACGCCAGGCATTGCGGTCGTTGAGCGGCTCCACCCCGGCGGGGCCCTTCCACAGGGGGATCACCAGCGCCGGTCGCGACACGGTTTCGACGACTTTGGCGCCCGCCCCGCTCAGGTATGACTTCACGGCCTCCGGCACGAAAACGACATTCAAGGTGGCGCTGTAGCGGCCGGGTGCCGGACGTTCGCGCACGAATTCGATGCCGCGGACCATGTTCTCGAGCTGGGCATCGTCGATCTGCGGGAGCCGTGCACGATCTTCCGTCGGCACCAGACGGTTCACGAGAAGGCCGAACGCCTTGCGCCGCGCCTCGCGGATTCCCTGTGCCCGTGCCTGGACGGCATCCGCCCCCGTCACGTCGACATCGACGCCCGTTACGTCGTATCCGGAGCCGCCGGGACCCTGCGCCAGGACGACGTTTGCGGCGAGGACCGCCAGGAGCACGGCAGCTATCGTGGAAAAGACGCGGCCTATCGGCATTGCGGGGGTCCGGTTTTTGGCTATGTTCGCGCACCGTATTAGCATGAATGAGCCCGGCTTGAAGCCTGACGCCCCCGGCCATAATCGGCCCCCCCTCACCTACAAGGACGCCGGCGTCGACATCGACGCGGGCGACGACCTCGTCGAGCACATCAAGCCGTTGGCCAAGAGCACCAACCGTTCCGGAGTGATGGGCGGGCTGGGTGGTTTCGGCGGGCTGTTCGACCTCAAGGCGGCCGGGTTCACCGATCCGATCCTGGTTTCCGGCACAGATGGCGTCGGCACCAAGCTGAAGGTCGCCATCGAAGCGGCCGTTCCCGACACGGTCGGCATCGACCTCGTGGCGATGTGCGTCAACGACATCGTGGTGCAGGGCGCCGAGCCGCTGTTCTTCCTCGACTACTATGCCAGCGGTCGTCTCGACGTCGATGTCGGGCGCCGCCTCGTCGCCGGTATCGCCGAAGGCTGCCGCCGCGCTGGATGCGCACTGGTCGGCGGCGAGACCGCGGAGATGCCCGGCATGTATGCCGACGGCGACTACGATCTCGCAGGCTTCACCGTCGGCGCGGCCGAGCGCAACGCCCTGCTCCCGCGCGGCGACATCGCGCCCGGTGACGTCGTGCTGGGCCTCGCCTCGAGCGGCCCGCACTCCAACGGCTATTCGCTGGTGCGCCGTATTGTCGAGCGCAGCGGCCTGAAATACGCCGACCGCGCCCCCTTCGCGGATGCATCGCTGGGCGAGGCCCTGCTCGAGCCGACGCGCATCTATGTGAAGCAGCTCCTTCAGGTGATCCGGACCACTGGCGCGATCAAGGGCCTCGCCCACATCACCGGCGGCGGCCTGCCCGGCAACGTGCCGCGCTGCCTGCCAGACGGGATGCGCGCGAGACTCGATGCCCGTCAGTGGACGCCGCCGCGCGTCTTCCAGTGGCTGCGCGACGTGGGCCAGGTCCCGACCGACGACATGCTGCGGACCTTCAACTGCGGCCTGGGCATGATCGTGGTCGTTGCGAAGGAAGATGCCGCCCGTGTCGCCCAGGCGCTGACGGAGACCGGCGAGACAGTGAGCGAGATCGGCGTGATCGAGAAGGCGCCGACCGACGAGGCCGACTGCGTCGTCGACCATGCCGAGAGCCTATGGCGAAGCTGAAGGTCGGAGTTCTCATCTCCGGCCGCGGCAGCAACCTGGCCGCGCTGATCGACGCGGCGAAGGCCGCCGACTACCCCGCCGAGATCGGCTGCGTCGTGAGCAACAGGGTAAATGCGCCGGGACTGGCGATCGCCGCTGCTGCCGGCATCCCCACGGCCATCGTCTCCCACCGCGACCACCCCGATCGCGAAACCTTCGACCGCGCCGTCGCCGCCGAACTCGAGCGGTACGGTGTCGAACTGGTCGTGCTCGCCGGCTTCATGCGCATTTTCAGCCCGTGGTTCCCCATCCGCTGGAAACACCGGCTGATCAACATCCACCCGTCCCTGCTGCCGGCCTTCAAGGGCCTGCATGTGCAACGCCAGGCGCTGGAGGCTGGGGTCCGGGTGAGCGGGTGCACCGCCCACCTGGTGACTCCGGACCTCGATTCGGGCCCGATCATCGCGCAGGCCGCGGTTCCGGTCCTGGCGGAAGACACCGAGGAAGCCCTTGCGGCGCGCATCCTGCGCCAGGAACATCGTCTCTACCCGCTGGTCGTGCGCTGGTTCGGCGAAGGCCGGATCGCGATCGACGGTGACAAGATTGCGGTCACGGGCGTCGCCTGCGACGCCACGCTGCTCTTTTCCCGAGAAACCTAGTCCGATATAAGATCGCCAACGTTTTCAAGCGGGGAAGAGATATGGCTGAAGCAAAGGATGATTACTCGGCTCACGCGGCGACCTATTCCGCGTTCAGCAAGCTAGTGACGTTCACGCTCCTCTGGATCATCGTTCTTCTGGTGGCGATGGCCCTCGGCCTGGTCGCGCACCTGCCGCTGCTGGGCCTCGTTGTGGGCATCGGCGGCTCGATCGCCCTCCTGATCGGCTTTGCCGTCCTGGGCTGACGCTCCGGGCAGAGACCTCCCAAAAGAAAAGCGGCCCGGGTGGGCCGCTTTTTTTCGTTTCCGGCACGCCTCGCGTCAGCCGACGATCTCGGAGCCCGCGAAGAAGTACGCGATCTCGATCGCGGCGTTCTCGGGCGAATCCGAGCCGTGAACCGAATTGGCTTCGATCGACTCGGCGAAGTCCTTGCGGATCGTGCCGGCGTCGGCGTTGGCCGGGTTGGTGGCGCCCATGATCTCGCGGTTCTTCGCGACGGCGTTCTCGCCTTCCAGGACCTGGACCACGACCGGGCCGGACGTCATGAAAGTGCAAAGGTCGTTGAAGAACGGACGGGCCTTGTGCACGCCGTAGAACTGCTCGGCCTGCTGGCGGCTCATCTGGATGCGCTTCTGGGCGACGATGCGCAGGCCCTTCTCCTCGAACCGGGCGTTGATCTTGCCGGTCAGGTTCCGGCGGGTCGCATCCGGCTTGATGATCGAGAAAGTACGTTCGACGGCCATGAATTCCCTCGTGGAGGCAGTGATTTCAATGCTTGGGCGCGCCTTATAGACGCGGGGTTTGGACCCGGCAAGCGCGGCCATTAAGCTTGGTTTGCGGCCAAATCGCATGGTAAATGCCCGCCCCTCATGCTCCACATCAGTGATATCTCCTTTCGCCACGGCGAGCGGGTGCTCTTCGACCGCGCCTCGGCGGCCTTTTCGGACGGCTGGAAGGTCGGTCTCGTCGGTCGCAACGGCGCCGGCAAGTCGACGCTGCTGCGGCTGATCCAGGGCCAGATCGAGGCCGACAGCGGCGAGATCAATCTGATGGGCCGCACCCGCGTAGGCTCGGTGCCGCAGGACCCGCCCGGCGGCGACATCTCCGTAATCGACGCCGTGCTGGCAGCCGACGTCGAGCGCAGCGCGCTGCTGGCCGAGGATGCGACCTGCCATGACGGCGTGCGCCTCGCCGAGATTCACGCCCGCCTCGATGAAATCGGCGCGGCGGCTGCACCTTCGCGGGCAGCGTCGATCCTGAACGGCCTGGGCTTCGACAACGAGAAGCAGTCCCGCCCCTGCGGCGAATTCTCCGGCGGCTGGCGCATGCGCGTGGCGCTGGCCGGCACGCTGTTCAGCAGCCCGGACCTCCTCATCCTCGACGAGCCGTCGAACCACCTCGACGTCGAGGCGATGATCTGGCTCACCGAATATCTGAAGCGCTTCCGCAACACCGTCCTGATGGTGAGCCACGACCGCGACCTGCTGAACGACGTGTGCGACCACATCGTCCACATCGATCAGCAGAAGCTCGTCCCCTACACCGGCAACTACGACTTCTTCGAGCGCACCCGCGCCGAACGCCTCGCCAATGACGCCGCGCAACAGGCCAAGGTCGCCGCGCAGCGCAAGCACATGCAGGCCTTCGTCGACCGCTTCAAGGCCAAGGCCAGCAAGGCGCGCCAGGCACAGTCGCGCATGAAGATGATCGAGAAGCTCGGGCCCGTCGCCTCCGTGCCGATCGACGAGCGCATCTCGTTCAACTTCCCCTCACCCGACATCCTCGCCTCGCCGATCGAGACGCTTGACGACGTGTCCGTCGGCTATCCCGATGGTCCGCTGGTTCTGCGAAACCTCGATCTGCGCATCGACATGGAGGACCGCATCGCCTTGCTGGGCCAGAACGGCAACGGCAAGTCGACCTTCATCCGCCTGATCTCGCAGCGCCTCGAGCCGCGCGAGGGCCAGATGAAGAAGACGCCGAAACTGCGCGTCGGGTACTTCTCGCAGGATCAGGAGGAGAGCCTCGACTACGAGGGCACGCCCTTCGACCATATGAACCGCGCGCTCGGTCCCGGCGCCGGCGAGGCCAAGGTCCGTGCCCAGCTTGGCCGTTTTGGCTTCTCGCGCGACCGCGCCACGCTCAAGGTCGGCGTCATGTCCGGCGGCGAGAAGACCCGCCTGCTGCTGGCGCTCGCCACGCGCAACGCCCCGCACCTCCTGCTGCTCGACGAGCCGACCAACCATCTCGACATGGATGCGCGCGCCTCGCTGGTCGACGCCATCAACGACTTCGAAGGTGCGGTCGTGCTGGTGAGCCACGACACGCATCTGGTGAAGATGGTCGCCGACGCCTTGTGGGTGGTCCAGAACGGCACTGTGAAGCCGTTCGACGGCGACATCGACGAGTATCAGGCCAAGCTCCTCAAGGAGCGCGGGGCGCGTCCGCCCAAGGCCGAGAAGGCGGCCGATGCCGGCAGCAAGAAGGACCAGCGCAAGGCGGCCGCGGACAACCGCAGCAACAAGGCCCCGCTGAAGAAGGCGGTCGACAGCGCCGAGAAGATGCTGGCCCGCCTCACCGAACAGCTGAACGGCGTGCTCGCGAAACTGGCCGATCCCGCGATCTATGCCGGCCCCGGCAGCGTCGTCACGGAGCTCCAGAAGGAAAAGGCCCGCCTCGAACGCGAGGTGGAGAACGCCGAAAGGCGCTGGCTGACCGCCCAGGAAGCCCTGGAAGCTGCCGCCTGACCTCTACTCGGCCGCTGCCGGGTAGGCAGGCCTCCGGGCACTGCTGTTGCGGATCAGCATCACCATGCCGGCATTGAACGTGTAGAGCCCGACGGCGATCCAGAAGATCACCGCCGGCAGGCCGCTGTTCATCAGCAGGCCGAACAGAGGCGGCGCCACGAACGAGCCGATGTCGAGCCCCGAATAGACGAAGCCGAAAACCTTGCCCGAAGCGCCGGGAGGCGTCGCATTGCGGACGATCATGTCGCGCGAAGGATTGGTGATGCCGCCGGCGGCCCCCGCCATCGCCAGCAGGACCGGCAGCAAGGTCGGTGACACGGTCTCGGTGGCGATCGGAACGGTGAGGCAGGCCGCCGCCAGGAGGCCGAATGCCGCCACCAGATCGTGCCGGCGCACACGGTCGGCGAAATAGCCGCCCACCAGGATACCCGCGGCCGAGCCGACGATGAACACGATCAGGCAGAACGCGGCGTAGTTCTCCGTGACGCCGAACATGCTGCTCCAGGCCGGGACCGCGAACTGCTGGATGCCGACCGTGTTGGCGGCAATCAGCGCGAAGTACGCGAGGCACAGCAGCAGCGCTGGCTGCAGGAACAGCGCCAGCCCGGGCCGGCCGCCGGCCTGTGCGGCCGCCGCGCGCACCTTGACCCTGTGATCGACCAGCTCTTCGCGGTGAATGAAAACCAATACGGACAGTATGATGCCCGGCAACGCACCGATCAGCGCCGCCCCCACCCAGCCGAACAGGCTGTCGAGAAAATACATCACTGGCGCCGCCGCCCAGCCCAGCGATCCGCCGAGCCCGTGGATGCTGAAGGCGCGCCCCAGCCGGTTGGTGTTCACCGACGAATTCAGCAGCGCAAAGTCTGCGGGATGAAAGACCGAGTTGCCCAGTCCGGCGATCACCGCAATGCCGGCAAAGCCCACGAAACTATGTGCGACCGATATGCACGCAAGGCCGAGGCCGACGACGAAGAGGCCGCCGGCCAGAATCGGCCGGGCGCCGAAGCGGTCGACGGCAAAGCCGGCTGCGGTCTGCGCCAGACCGGAGACGCCGTAGAAGATGCCGGCGAGCAGACCGACATCGGCAAAGCTCAATCCCACCTCCTGCCGGACGATCAAGAGCATCGTCGCGAAGGCAAGCTGGTAGAAGTGGCTGGCGCCGTGGGCAACGCCGATCAGGCTGATCACCCTGAAGTCATGCGGGAGCGGCGCGGTGGTTGCAGCGGACATGGGGACCTCGTCCCGCCCATACTAGGCGATCCGCAGCGCGGACGTTTGCGGAATTGCGCGCGGGAGCCATGCGCATGTGATGACGCGCTGCAGCGGCCCTTGTATTGTCCCCGCCGGCAATAGGGAGAAACGCATCATGAAGCGCTGGAAGCATCGCCCCGAAGGTTCCACCTGGGGCGACTGGGGCGACGACGATCAGCTCGGACGCCTCAACCTGATCACGCCGAAGAAGGTGCTTGAGGGCATTGCCGAGGTGAAGGAAGGGCTTTCCTTCTGCCTCAGTCTTCCGCTCGACTTTCCGGGCGGCAACGTTCTGAACGCACGCCGCCTGCCGCCCGTCCTCTCGCCCACGGGCGACGAGAATGGCTGGCGCTTCAACTTCCTGACAAACAGCCTCAACCGGCAATTCGTCGACGTCGCCAGCGACGACCGGGTGATCCTGACGCTGCAGTATTCGACGCAGTGGGACACGCTGGCCCATGTCGGCGGCCTGTTCGACGCCGATGGCGACGGCGTGCCCGAAGCTCTCTACTACAACGGCTTCAAGGCCGGCTCCGACGTGGTCGGCCCCCAGCCCGACGCCGGCCGTGACGGCTGCGGTCACCTTTCCTACGCCCACAAGCTCGGCGTGGAGAACATGGCGGCCAAGGCGATCCAGGGCCGCGCCGTTCTGGTCGACCTGGAAAAGCACTATGGCCGCGACCACAAGTATGTGAGCTACGACGACTTCAAGCGCGTGCTCGACGCCGACAAGGTCGTGGTCGAAACCGGCGACATGCTGCTGCTGTACACGGGCTTCACCGACGAGATCATGAAGATGAACAAGAACGTCGACCCGGCCCGCGCGCATGCAATGTGCTGCGTCCTCGACGGTCGCGACAAGCGTCTGCTGCAATGGATCTCCGACAGCCAGATCTCGGCGTTGATCGCCGACAATTATGGCGTCGAGGCTGTGCCGGCGAAGCCCGGCCCCGAGGATGCCGAGCACCCGTCGCTGCCGCTCCACAACCATTGCCTGTTCAAGCTGGGGCTCAATCTCGGCGAGATCTGGTGGCTCAAGGATCTGGCGCTCTGGCTGCGCGACAGCAAGCGCTCGCGCTTCCTGCTGACGGCGCCGCCGCTCCGCCTTCCGGGCGCGGTCGGCTCGCCTGCGACTCCCGTGGCAACGGTCTGAGGGCCGGCATCGCGATGTCGTTCCCGGCGTTCGTCGCCCAAGGTCTGAAGGCGGAACGGTTCACGCTGCTGGACATCGGCTGCTCCGGCGGCCTCGATCCGAAGTGGCGCGCCTTCGGCGACAGGCTGAAGGCGCTGGGCATCGACGCCAGCGACAGCGAATGCCGGCGGCTCGCCGCGGCGGAGCGGAATCCCGACGTGACCTACGTGGCGGCCTTCGTGAGCCCCCGCGCCGACCAGCCGATCGACCTGTCGGCCGGTCCGGCAGCGCCGCTGATCATGATGATGCGTGATCGCATGAGCTTCATGCGCACGCGCGAGATCCGCGACGCGAAGCTCCGGACGGCCTCCACCGAAGAGCAGCTCCGGCACAATGCCTGGGAACTGACCGGACTCGCCGATCCGGCGCGGCCGGTCGTCGTGCCCGACCTGCTCGCTGAGCGCGGCTGGACCGACCTCGACTACATGAAGATCGATACCGACGGCATCGACTGGGAGATCCTGCAGAGCTTCGAGGGGCGCCTGCCGGCCAACCTGCTGGCCGTGCAGATGGAAGTGAACTTCGTGGGCGACGGGGCCGCCGACGAGCATTCCTTCCACAACACCGACCGATTCATGCGCCGTCACGGCTTCGATCTGTTCCGACTGGACGTCCGTAACTATTCCTCGCGGGCTCTGCCCGCCCGTTACATCTGGCCGACGCCGGCCGAAACCCATTCCGGCCGCCCTTTCCAGGGCGAAGCCTACTATGCCCTCGATCTCCTGGGCCCGAACGGCCCGGCGAGGCTTGCGGGCCTCAGTGCCGAGAAAGTGGCCAAGCTGGCGGCGATCCTGTCGGCCTGGGACGTGCCCGATGCCGCCGCCGAGCTTCTGCTCGGCTGCCGCGACAGGCTGAAGCCCGTCATCGGGGTCGATCGGGGCCTCGACGTGCTCGCGGCCCAAGCCCAGGGTGACCGCGCCCGGCCCCTAGACTATCGAAGCTACATGGCCCGTTTCGAGTCCGATCCGCCGGACTTCTACCGGCCGGAAGGTCCGATCCCCCTGCGCGAGCGTCTCGCCGCCGCCTGGCAGGCCTATCTGAGTCCGCGCGACAGGCGTTAGCTCAAGCCTTCTTCTCCCACCCGCCGGCGTCGGTCTGCTGCCAATAGGCCAGGGTGTGGCCCGCGGTCTTGTAGGTCTTCCAGCGCTCCCGCGCGTCGGCGACGGCCGTGTCGTCCCGGCCGTCGAACAGTTCGAAGCAGCGCTTGTAGTCGCCGATCTTCTCCGACTTCGCCCGGTCGGCGACGAACAGGAAATTCGCCCCATTTGGATTTTCGTCGATATGGGTCAGCCAAACGGGCTGGCGATCGGCCTCGCCATCGCGTGCCGCACCGTGCGGCAGGAAGCCGTCGGGATCGTAGGTCCAGAGATGGGTGTTCAGAGCGTCCACCCGCTCCATTGATCCCAGCAGGACCACCGCCCGCTCTCCCGCCTGCAGCGTCTTGGTCAGCAGGCGTGGCAGCGTGTCTTCCAATGACGATCGGGTCAGGTGGTAGAAATTGACCTCGGTCGCCATCGGCGGATCAGCGCTCGTAGTTCTCGGCGATCAGCCGGTCGAGCAGGCGAACGCCGAAAGCGGTCGCGCCCTTGGGCCTGGTGGTGTCGCCCTTGCCCGACCATGCGACGCCCGCGATGTCGATATGCGCCCAGGCGACGCCGTCCTGCACGAAGCGCTGCAGGAACTGCGCGGCCGTGATCGAGCCGCCATCGCGCCCGCCGCCGACATTCTTCATGTCGGCGATCTCCGAATCGATCAGCTTGTCGTACTTCGGCCCGAGCGGCATGCGCCACAGCTTCTCGCCGATTCCGGAACCCGCCGCGCGCAGCCGGTTGGACAGCTCCGTGTCGTTGCAGAACAGGCCCGCGCGCTCATGGCCCAGCGCGACGATGATCGCGCCGGTGAGGGTCGACAGCTCGACCATCGCCTGCGGCTTGAACTTCTGCTGCGCGTACCACATGGCGTCGCACAGGATCAGGCGGCCTTCGGCGTCGGTGTTGATGACCTCGACCGTCTGGCCAGACATCGACTTCACGACGTCGCCCGGACGCTGGGCATTGCCGTCCGGCATGTTCTCGACGAGCGCGCACACCGCCACGACGTTCGCCTTGGCCTTACGGCCGGCGATCAGCCTCATCGCGCCGGTGACGGCGCCGGCGCCGCCCATGTCCCATTTCATGTCTTCCATGCCGGCGGCGGGTTTCAGCGAGATGCCGCCGGTATCGAAGCACACGCCCTTGCCGATCAGGGCGACGGGGGCCTGCCCCTTCGGACCGTTCATCCACTTCATGACGAGGAGCTGAGAGTCGCGGCCGCTGCCCTGCCCGACGGCCAGCAGCGTCTCCATGCCGAGCTTCTTCATCTCGGCCTCGCCCAGGATCTCGACCTTCACGCCGAGCTTGGTGAGCTCCTTGGCGCGGCGGGCGAACTCCACCGGAAAGAGAACATTCGGCGGCTCGCTCACCAGATCGCGCGTCAGGAACACCGCGTCCACCACCGGCTCGAGCTGGCCATAGGCCTTCCGCGCATCGGCGGGCGTGGCCAGGACGACGGAGAGGCGCTGGAGCGACAGCTTCTGCTCCGGCTTGTCCTTGGTCTTGTACTTGTCGAAACGGTAGCTGCGCAGGCGGACACCCAGCGCGAGATGGGCCGCCAGCTCGGCCGGAGAAAGACGGCTCCCCTTGACCGGGTCGACGACCACGGTGACCGCGGTATGGCCGGCAGCATTGGCCTCGGCAGCGACCACGCCGCCCAGTTCCTCGGCTGCGCGGGCATCCAGATCCTGTCCCTTGCCGACGCCTATCAGCAGCAGGCGTGCAACATCACCGGAGTGGCCGAGGACGGTCTGGGTCTGGCCCTTGGCTCCAGTGAACCGTCCTGCCTCGAGGGCGCGCGTCACCGCC
Organism: Reyranella sp.; assembly: GCA_044377795.1. Lineage (GTDB taxonomy): Bacteria > Pseudomonadota > Alphaproteobacteria > Reyranellales > Reyranellaceae > Reyranella. The sequence goes on from JBILYJ010000069.1 coordinate 14,497, forward strand.
CCGTCGGCCGCCGTGTCGATGGCTTCCGCCGTCGCAAGCAGCTGCTTTTCGGCCCCGACAAACACTGCAACATTGCCAGCAAAGGCCTTCGGAAAGGCCGAAAACTCCACTTTCATCCACATCCCCTGCGCCTGGCGCCTGATTCGTCCCGATACTTCGCCCCTGCGACGGGACCGCGCAAGCTGTGTTTGTCCGCCGCGCCCCTGCAAAATCGGGGTGGCATCGGGACGCAAGCGCCAGTATCAGTACCGGCCCTCAAAACGGACATGGAAATGACCACAGGAACTCTGCCTCGCGTCTCGGTCGTCGGTCTCGGCAAGCTCGGTGCGCCTCTGGCCGCTGTTCTCGCCAGCCGCGGCTTCACCGTCATCGGCCTGGATGTGAACAAGACGCTGGTCGACTCGATGAACGCCGGCAAGATGCCGATCGTCGAGCCGCAGCTCAACGAACTGATCGCCGCCAACAGGGAGCGCCTTTCGGCGACCATGGACGCCAACGAGGCGATCCAGAAGAGCGACGCCAGCTTCGTGATCGTCCCGACCCCATCGGACAGCACCGGCTTCTTCTCGAACCGTTTCGTGCTCCAGGCCATGGAGACGCTCGGCAAGGCCCTGAAGAACAAGCAGGGCTATCACATGGTCGTCATCACCAGCACGGTGATGCCCGGCACCACCGGCACCGAGATCAAGGCTGCGCTCGAAGCCGCCTCCGGCCGCAAGGTCGGTCCCGACCTCGGCCTCTGCTACAATCCGGAATTCATCGCACTGGGCAGCGTCGTGCGCGACATGCTCTTTCCCGACTCGATCCTGATCGGCGAGAGCGACGCCAAGGCCGGCGACGTGCTGCAGACCATCTATCTGCAGATGTGCGAGAAGAAGCCGCCGGTGCAGCGCATGAACTTCGTCAACGCCGAGCTCACCAAGATCTCGGTGAACACCTATGTCACCACCAAGATCTCCTACGCCAACATGCTGGCCGACATCTGCGACCGCATTCCCGGCGCCGACGTCGACGCCGTGACCAAGGCGCTGGGCGCCGACACCCGCATCGGCGCGAAGTACCTCAAGGGCGCGATGGGCTACGGCGGTCCCTGCTTCCCGCGCGACAACGTGGCCTTCGCCGCCTTCGCCCGCAAGATCGGCGCGCGCGCGGACGTCGCCGAGGCGACCGACCGCATCAACAACTTCCAGGTCGAGCGCCTGTCCACCCTGGTCTCGAAGTTTGCCAAGGCGGGCACGCGCATCGCCATCCTCGGCCTCTCCTACAAGCCGCACACACCGGTGGTCGAGGA